>CANHYS010000107.1 GCA_947464585.1 Planctomycetaceae bacterium
AGAGCAAGACGCCGGTCGAGCATGCGGTGAGTGTGCCCGATTTCCACGCCACGGTTCTGGCGACGCTTGGCATCCCTCCGCACACCGAACTGCTCGACGGCGCCCGGCCCGTGCCGGTGACCGACGGCGGCGTGCCGATCGCAAAGCTCCTCGGGTGAGCAGCGGAGACGCCCGCGCAGGCGGCCCGGTGTGGACCTGATGACGGGGTGGCTCTTCGGACGGCGGCGTCGCGTCACACCTCGCGGCATCGCTCACGGAGCTGGCCAGTAGCCCCGACGGCCGCTCGTTCTTCCGCCCACAGTTGACCCTGCGTGTATACGTCTGTATAGTCCTTGCGAATCAAGCATCCGCACGCTCCTGAGGACTTCGCCATGCTCGCACGACTGCAGACCTTTTCATTGCTGGGGATCGACGCAGTGCCGGTGGATGTGGAGGTCGATGTCTCCACCGGTGCCCTGCCCTCGACCGTACTCGTGGGCCTGCCCGATCCCGCCATCCGCGAGAGCACCCACCGCGTCGCGCGGGCGATGGTCAACTCCGGCTTCAACCGGCCCAACGACCGGATCGTGATCAACCTCGCCCCGGCAGAGATGCCCAAGCAGGCGGCCACGTTCGACCTGCCGATCACCCTCGGCATTCTGGCCGGCAGCGGGCAGTTCTGCTCGGAGCGATTCCAGGACTATGCGGTGGTGGGCGAACTTTCGCTTGAGGGCTCCACGCGGCCCACGCGAGGCGCCCTCTCGGTGGCTATTTCTGCGGCGCGGCAGAAAAACCTGCGGGGGCTCGTCGTGCCCACGGCGAGTGCGACGGAGGCCGCAGTCGTGGAGGACATCGAGATCATTCCCGTCTCCTCGCTCACCGAGGCCGTCCAGTTTTTCGCAGGCGACATCACCATTCCGCGGTGCCCACCGCGCGTCACCGAATGGTTCGACCGCTTCGCCGCCTACGACGTCGACTTTGCCGACGTCCGCGGTCAGGAGGCCGCCAAACGGGCGGTCTGCGTGGCGGCGGCTGGTGGGCACAACTGCCTCATGGTTGGGCCTCCCGGCGGCGGCAAGACGATGCTCGCCAAGCGGATCCCGACGATCCTGCCGCAGCTCTCAGCCGCCGAGTCGATCGAGACTACTCGTATTTACAGTGCGCTGGGGCTCTTGTCCGCCGGCCAGCCGCTCCTTGCCACGCGTCCCTTCCGCGCCCCGCACCACACGATCAGCGAGGCCGGCCTGATCGGCGGCCGATCGATACCGATGCCAGGCGAGATCAGCCTCGCGCACAATGGCGTGCTTTTTTTAGACGAACTCCCAGAGTTCAACCGTCGCACGCTCGAGGTGCTCAGGCAGCCGCTCGAGGATGGCTTCGTGTCGATCAGTCGGGCTAAGGGCAGCACGCGATTTCCGGCCGACTTCATGATGGTGGCGGCGTTCAACCCATGCCCCTGCGGCTATCGCGGCGATCCGCGGCGGGAGTGCCAGTGCACGGCGCCGCAAGTGGAACGCTACATGAGCAAGATCTCGGGACCGCTGCTCGATCGCATCGACATCCACCTGGAGGTGCCGGCCGTGCCCTTCCGCGAACTCTCGGCCAGTCGCGCGGGCACGTCGAGCAGCCAAATGCGGGAAGCCGTGATGGCGGCCCGCATCCGACAGGCGGAGCGGTTTGCGGGCCTGCCGGTTCGCTCCAATGCGCGGATGACGAGCCGCCAGATCCGGGAATTCTGCCCGCTCGAGCCGGCTGCGGCGGAACTGGTGAAGGCGGCGGTGAGTGATCTGGGGCTCTCAGCCCGCGCTCACGACAAGGTGCTCCGCGTGGCCCGCACGATCGCCGATCTCGATGCCGCGGAAAAGATCAGCTGTGCCCATGTGAGCGAGGCGATCAATTACCGCGTGCTCGACCGCGGGCTGTGGACCTGAGCACGCCACACTCAAGCGCCGCTCGACACCGAGGGGAGCCTTCTGCGACAATCCATCCATGCTTCCCTCCAGATCTGTCCACGACACCATCTCGTCCAGCCGACCCGCCGGCCTCACGCGTCGGCGGCTGCTCGCCATTGCGGTTGCCCTGGCGTGCCTCGGTGCGATCGCGTTGTCCGTTGATCTGGATGTCGCCCGCTGGTGCAAGGCGGGCCACATTCCCAAAGAGATCATGCGGTTTCTCAACTTTTCCGAGGTCTGTGGCCACGGTATCGGTGTGGCCACCATCCTGCTGGCAGCCGCCGTGCTCGATCCATCACTCGCCGGCCGTCGTGCCGCGGCACGCCTGGGCAGCCTGCCGTTCAGCCGCGAGTTTATGCGCATGGTTGCAGCGACCTTTGCCGGTGGGTTGATCGCCAACATCATCAAGCTCACGCCTCTCGACAGAGTCCGGCCGAGGGCCGCCGATCTCTCGGCCGTGGCCTCGTCGCTCGCCACTTTTGGCGACTCTGTTGCCACGACCGTCGCCAGCCATAGCGACATCAATAGTTTCCCATCCGGCCACGCCGCCACTGCCGCCGGACTCGCGGCCGCGATGTCCTGGAAATATCCGCACGGCAGCTGGTTCTTTTTCCTGCTGGCCGCCTCAGCCGCAGCGCAGCGGGTGGCCAGCTCGGCACACTATCCCAGCGATGTGTTCATGGGTGCAGCGTTGGGGCTTGCCTCTGCAGCTTTGATTCTCGGCAACCACCGGCCCCATGCGTCGATTCCGCAGGCATGACTGTCATGACGCCGCGAATCGCCGCCTCATGAATCGAGCGAGTGCGCGACCGATGCAAACGCTGCTCGCCCGCACCTGATGTGAGAAATTGGTTTCTCCGCCGTCGTCGTGCTAGAATACGTCCCGTCTGCCACACCCTCGCTCACGCAACTCCGTTCACCGGCGGGCACTGCTCCGGGATTCATCCATGCCAGCACCAAAAAAAGCCCGCAAGATCCCTGTCGAAAAGTCGACGGACACAGCGTCCGCCGATGTCGCGACAGCGACCGCCACCAAGCCTGCAAAAGCCGCAGGCAAGAGGGTATTGCTCGTCGATGACGACACCGAAATCGTCGAATCGATGCGGACGGTGCTCGAATCCCGCGGGTACGAGATCCTGGTGGCCCGCGACGGCAACCAAGGCCTCATGATGGCGGAAAAAGAAGAGCCTGATCTCGTCGTGCTTGACATGATGATGCCCAAACGGAGCGGCTTTCTGGTTCTGGAAAAGCTGCGCCGCAGCCGGCCTGTGCCGATGAGGGTGATCATGATCACGGCCAACGAGGGCAGTCGCCACAAGGCTTATGCCGAGATGCTCGGCGTCGACGACTACATCCGCAAGCCGTTCGCCATGGACAGACTGCTGGCGAGTATCGACAAACTGCTGTCGTAAGCGACGCAGCCCAGCCCTCCCCTGCCTCCCAGGCCGCCAGACAGCCCAGGCCTCCGGTGGCAAAAAGGGCGGTATGGGCAGGCGATTCTTGAGATTGACCCGTTTTCCCGCGGGGCCTACATTCCGGCGGCATCTTCTCATTCAGCCACGGAATTCAAATCTCTCGTGCCCCATCCATCAGCACCATCGAGTTCGCACGACGATCTCAAGGAACGCGTGCGCGATGCGATCGACATCGTCGATCTGGTGGGGACATACCTTTCGCTGCGGCGCGCCGGCAAGGCCATGGTGGGACTCTGCCCCTGGCACGAAGACTCCCGCCCGAGCTTCCAGGTCAACCCAGAACGCCAGACCTTCCGTTGCTGGGTCTGCAACATCGGCGGCGACGTCTTCAGCTTCCTGATGAAGATGGAACGGCTCGAGTTCCGCGAGGCGCTCGAACAGCTTGCCCAACGGGCCGGCATCGACCTGCCCCGCGGCCGCGGCGGCATGCCGACCGACGAAAAAGCCTCGATTCTCGCCGCGCTGACATGGGCCGCAGATCGCTACCGCGACTGCCTGCGTGGCGCCCCCGAGGCGAAGCCGGCACGCGACTATCTCGCCTCACGTGGCCTGACGCAGCAGACGATCGACACATTCCGCCTCGGCTACGCCCCACCAGCCTGGGACTGGCTTCTGAGGCAGGCCTCGGCGGCCGGCATCGCCACACCCCACCTCGCCAAGGCGGGCCTCGTGGTCGAGCGGCAGGATCGTTCGGGCCACTACGACCGATTTCGAGACCGGGCGATGTTTCCGATCTGCGATCATCTCTCGCGGTGCGTCGCCTTCGGTGGCCGCGTGCTGCCGGGCGCCCCGCCCGACTCAGCGAAATACATCAACTCTCCCGAAACACCGCTTTTCTCCAAGAGTTCGATGCTCTACGGCCTCGACACGGCCCGCGATGCCATGAGCAAATCGCGCCGGGCGATCGTGGTCGAGGGCTACACCGACTGCCTGGCGGCACGGCAGGCAGGGATTCACGACGTAGTCGCCGTGCTCGGTACGGCCCTCGGCGAGCGACATGCCAAGCTGCTCAGGCGGTATGCCGACCGGATCGTGCTCGTGCTTGACGGTGACGACGCCGGCCGCCGCCGCGCCAATGAGATTCTCGACGTGCTCCTCGCCGAGCCGATAGACGTGCGAATTGCCAGGCTGCCGTCGGGCGTGGATCCTTGCGAGTTCGTGCTGGATCAGGGCCGCGATGCATTCGAGGCGCTCGTGGCATCGGCCGGCGACCCGCTCGATTACCGGCTCGATGAGGCCCTCGCCGGCCTCGCCCCCGACGCCGGTGATGACGCGGCGCTGGCCGCCGTCGAGAGCGTGCTTGCAGCCCTCGCGAAGGTGTCGCTGCAATCATCACTCTCTCCGTCGCAGTCTCGGCTTCGTGAGGACCAGGTGGTGGGACGGCTCTCCCGTCGCTTCGGTCTTTCCCGCGAGGTGCTGCGATCCCGAATGCTCGCCTTGCGCAATACGTCCCCCCGGCGTTCTGCCACGTCGGCCAACCGGCCTGACACCGGCGACGATCAAGAGGCCATGGGCCGTTCCGCCGAACCGATGCGGCGGCTGCCGGCATGGGACCGCGAGGTGATCGAGGTGCTCGTCGGCGTGCCGGATGGCGCGGGACTGATCGTCCGCGAGGTGCAATCGGCGGAACTTGAAACCCAGGAGTGCCGGGCCGTTCTGGAGGCCGCTCGCCGTCTGCATGCCGAGGGCCGCGAAATCGCTCTGCCCGGGCTCCTCCTTGAGATCCATGACCCAGTCGTTCAGAGCCTGCTGGTCGCCGTCGACGAAACGTCGGCCGCGCGGACGCCGCTCGACTCACAGGAACGCATCCATCATCTCGAAGACGCTCTGCGACGCCGCTCGGCCCAGCGGCAGGCGCACCGCAGCGCTCGTACACTGAAAACCTCCCGGCTGGATCCCGGCTCGGAGGCGGCTCTTTTGGAACAGCTCGTCGCCCAACGGCGTGCTGTTCAAGGCATGACTGATGTCGATGAGGGCATGACCGAACCCAAGGATGGGTGAAGGTGCCCGTCTCGTCGCTGCAATCGGCCTCGCCGGGAACATCTTCCCGACAGGTCGGGGGGCGGTGCGCGAGGTGACGGTACGATGGTGAAGGAGAACCCACTGATGCGTCGATCTGTGAGCACCCTGTCGATGTCCCAACCTGAAAACGTGACCCCTCCGGCCCACCCCGGGAGTGACCGCGATACCCGGCCCGACGTGGCAGCCGAGTCTGCCGCGCCGTTGTCTGGATCCAGCGCGCACGCCGATGCTGATCTGACGGCGCTGATCGTGGCCGGCAAGGCACAGGGCTATCTCACGTTCGATCAGGTCAACTCCTACCTCCCCGACGAAGCCGTCGACCCCGAAAAGATCGACTGCCTCCTGGTGGCACTCGAGGAACAGGGGATCGAACTGGTCGACACCCCTCCCGAACCGGGCGAGCAGGTCGCCGCGACGAGGGCGCCAGCCGCCAAGTCGCGGCCTGCACAGCCGCGCCGCGACGAGGCGATCACGACGGCACCGTCGAACGCCGGTAACGATCCGATTCGGATGTACCTGGCCCAGATGGCTGAGATCCCGCTGCTCACCCGGGCTGAGGAGATCTCGTTGGCCAAGAAGATCGAGGTCACACGCAAGCGGTTCCGCCGCGCCATCCTCGGCTGCTCGTATTCGCTGCAGGCCACCGTCGAGACGCTCCGTCGCGTCCACGAGGGTAAGCTGCCGTTCGATCGCACGATCAAGGTCTCGCTCACCGAACGACTGACAAAAGAGCAGATCCAGTCGCGGATGCCCTACAATCTGCTGACGCTCGAGCACCTGATCGAGCAGGATAAGACCGACTTCCGTCTGCTGATCAGCCGCAAGACGTCGCCCGAGGCGGCCCGCGCCGCCCGGATGCGGTTTCGACGCAGCCGTGGCAAGTCGCTGATGCTCGTCGAGGAGTTGAGCCTGCGGACGCGGCGGGTGCAGCCGCTGGTGAAACTACTCCGTGGCATGTCGGGCCGCATGGACGATCTCCAGCGGAACCTTCGGCTGATGGAGACTGGAGACATGTCCCGCGACGACCGTGCTGACATGCGCAAGGAACTCCGTGACCTGATGCTCACGACGCTCGAAAGCCCGCGATCACTCCGCCGGCGGGTCGACATGTTCGCCCGGCTCAAGGCGGAATACGAGGCCGCCAAGCGAAACCTCTCGGCGGCGAATTTGCGGCTGGTCGTGTCGATCGCCAAGAAATACCGCAACCGGGGATTGAGCTTCCTGGATCTGATCCAGGAGGGCAACACGGGACTGATGCGCGCGGTAGACAAGTACGAGTATCGTCGCGGCTTCAAATTCTCGACCTACGCGACGTGGTGGATCCGACAGGCGATCACTCGGGCCATCGCCGATCAGGCCCGCACGATCCGCATCCCGGTGCACATGATCGACGTCCTCTCGAAGCTGCGGACAACCTCGAAGAAACTGCTCCACGAACTCGGCCGCGAGCCGACGTCGGAGGAGATCGCGCAGGCAGCGGGCGTGGCGATCGAGGAGGCACGCCGGGTGCTCGACATGGGACGGCAGCCGATGAGCCTCGAC
>CANHYS010000108.1 GCA_947464585.1 Planctomycetaceae bacterium
CTCGCCCGCGAATCGACGGGCCGAGGCGGCGGCCCAGCGACGGGCAATCGAGAGCCTGGAGTTCGTGGGACTGGCAGGCGACGCCAACCGGATTGCCGGCCAGCTTCCCTACGGCGATCAGCGGCGGCTGGAGATCGCGAGGGCGGTCGCCACCGGCGCGAAGCTGCTCCTGCTCGACGAGCCGGCGGCCGGCATGAATCCCTCCGAGACCGACGACCTGGCGAGACTTGTGGAGCGGATCCGTGATCGCGGCGTGACGGTCGTGCTGATTGAGCACCACATGAACGTGGTGATGCGGATCAGCGACCGCGTGGCCGTGCTCGATCATGGCGTGAAGATCGCCGAGGGCACGCCGGCCGAGGTGCGACGGGACGAGAAGGTGATCGAGGCCTATCTGGGCAGCGAGTCATGAGCCACTCTGGAACACACACCACGCCGCCGCCGATGCTCGAGGTCGAGAACCTCGAGGCGGGCTACGGCCCGATCCGGGCGCTCGATGGCGTGTCGCTCGAGGTGGCCGCGGGGGAACTCGTGGCGATCATCGGCGCAAACGGCGCCGGGAAGACAACGCTCCTGATGGCCATTTCGGGCGTGGTGCCGGTGCGCAATGGCCAGGTGCGATTCGAGGGTCGCCCGATCACGGGCCTCGAGCCTCACGAGATCGTACGGCTGGGCATCGGCCATTCGCCGGAGGGGCGACGGATCTTTCCGCGGCTCTCCGTGCGGGAGAATTTGGAGCTCGGCGGCTTCACGCGATCCGACCGGGCCGAGGTGCGTCGCGACATCGACGAGGTCTGTGGTCTCTTCCCCGTGCTCGGCAGCCGGATGGGGCAGATGGGAGGCACGCTCTCGGGTGGCGAACAGCAGATGCTCGCGCTGGGGCGTGCGCTCGTGGGACGGCCGCGGCTGCTCCTGCTCGACGAGCCGTCGCTGGGCCTGGCGCCGCTGGTGGTGGCGAAGATCTTCGAGGTGATCGCGGGGCTGTCGGCCCGCGGCATCGCCGTGGTGCTGGTGGAGCAGAATGCCCGCGCGGCGTTGAAGCTCGCGTCACGGGGGTATGTTCTTGAAACCGGCCGCATCACGCTCACCGGCAGCGGCACGGAGCTGGCCCACGACCGCCGCGTCCGCGACGCGTATCTCGGCGAAGGGTGAGGCGATCCCGGCGCTTACGCTTCGGGCTTGGATGGCCCATACAGGCCCCCGGCGTGAGCCGGTGGATTCTTGCTGGCTTCTCGCGAGAACCGCTCACGCCGGCTCGCGGCCGGCGACGAGGTCGAGGACTGCGGCGCCGAAATCGGCCAGCCGCTTCTCGCCGATCCCCTTGCACCGCAAGAGGGCGGCGGGAGATGACGGCTTCTCGCGGGCGATCGCCCGCAGCGACTTGTCGTCGAGGATCGTCCAGGCCGGCTTGCCGCGGGCATCGGCCACCCGCCTTCGCCACTTGCGGAGCCGCTCGAAGAGATCGCGATCGACACCCTGCCAGTCGTCGACGTCGGCCTTCGCCTTGCGGGTGGTGCCTGCCCGCGGCTCGACGAGCACCACCGGCCTTTCACCCCGCATCACCTCCCACGATCGCGGATTGAGGCAGACCACGGGCCGGTCGCCGCCGCTCCGCGAGAGCAGGTCTTGGTCGAGCAGTTGGTGCACGAGGTTTTCGGCAGCCCGCTGGTCGAGCGTGGAGAGAAGCCCAAACGTGCTGAGCCGGTCATGACCGTGCCGCTGGATGCCCTCCGTCTTCGCGCCCCGCAGCACCTCGCAGACATGACGCACGCCAAACCGTTCACCGACTCGAGCAACGCAGGAAAGGATTTTCTGGGCCGTAACCGTCGAATCGGGAAGGCTCTCCGTCTCGTCGAGGCAGACATCACAGGCGCCGCAGGGCTCGGTGCCGTAGGCCTGGCCGAAATATTCGGAGAGCGCGGCATGGCGGCAGCGGGCGGCCTGCGCGTAACGCCGCATGGCGTGGAGGTGGCCGACCTGACCGGCGATCAGCTTCTCCGCCTCCTCCTGCTCGAGGTCCGACTCCTCGGCGCTCTTGCGGACGAGCGATTCCCAGCTGAAGACGTCGGCCGAGGAGTAGAGCAGCACGCACTCCGCGGCGAGGCCGTCGCGGCCGGCCCGGCCTGTCTCCTGCTGGTAGGCCTCCAGGCTCTTGGGGAGCGAGGTATGGAGCACGAGGCGGACGTCGGAACGATCGATGCCCATGCCGAAGGCGACCGTGGCCACCACGACGTCGATCGTCTCCCGCGAGAAGGCCTCCTGGGTCTTATGCCGTTCTTTGGTGTCGAGGCCCGCATGGTAGGGCCGCGCGAGAATTCCTTCGGCCGCGAGCCGGGCCGCGAGTCGTTCTGTTTCCTTTCGCGAGATGCAGTAGACGATCGAGGCCTCGCCGGCATGCCGGCCGAGCACCTGCAGCGTCTGGGCGATGCGGTCAGTCCGCGGCACGACGCGGTAGACGAGATTGGGTCGGTCGAAGATGCCGACCAGCGCCTCGGGCTCGCGAAGTTGGAGTTGGTTGACGATGTCGTCGCGGACGCGGGGCGTGGCGGTGGCGGTGAAGGCATGGATGCTCGCCGACGGAAATCGCTCGCGGAGCAGGGCGAGCTGCCGGTATTCGGGTCGGAAATCGTGGCCCCATTGGCTGATGCAATGGGCCTCGTCGATCGCGAACCGCTTCACGCCCACCTGCGCGAGCAGGTCGAGCAGGTCGGAGTTCACCAGTCGCTCGGGCGCCGTGAAGAGGAGCCGGAGTTCACCGGCCGCCAGTCGGTCGCGGATCTGCCGCCGTTCGTCTGCCGAAAGCCCGGAGTGGATGGCGGCGGCGGGATAGCCGATCGCCTCCAGGGCATCGACCTGATCCTTCATGAGGGCGACCAGCGGCGACACGACGACGTCGGTCGTCTCGTTCACCAGCGGCGGCAGCTGGTAGCAGAGGCTCTTTCCCCCGCCGGTCGGCATCACGACGAGCGAATCGCGGCCGGCGAGTGCCGCCCGGATGGCGTCGGCCTGGAGCGGCCGCAGCGTCTCGAAGCCCCACCAGCGGGAGAGAATCTCGCGGATGCGGACGTCGTCGATCGGCTCTGCGGCAGTGTCGGCCGGCCCTGGCACGGAAGCACCTGCGTGTTATGGCTGCGAATGCCACAGGATAGCAGACGGATGGGGGCCGAGGCCGCCCCAGGCCCGTCAGCCGGCCAGAATGCGACGATACATGTCGAGGTGGAGGCGTGCGATGTTCGGCGGCGAATAGGCCGCGGCGTATTGGAGAGCCTGCCTGCCCAGAATCTCGCGGCGATTCGGGTCGGCGAGCAGCCGGTCGATCTGCCGAGCGCAGTCAACGGGATCTTCGCTCGCGAAGAAGGCCAGCGTGTCGGGCACGCGTTCATTGATCTCCCTGTTCAGCGGGAGATCCGACGCCAGGACGGGCACCCCGCGGGCCAGCGCCTGCACGAGCGACCCCGAACCGGTCGTCGTGCGAAACGGCGCCACGACCAGATCCGACTCGGCGTAGATGCGGGAGATCTCCGCGTCGGGCACATACCCCGTCACCTCCACCCGGTCGCCGAGACCAAGGCGGTCGATGGCTTTTTTACAGCGTGTCGCGTATTCGAGGTGGATCGGATGCCCCACCCCACCAGCCAGCCTGAGCCGTGCGGGAACCTGCAGGTGCCGCATCGCCTCGATCATGATGTCCTGACCTTTTTCCGGGGCGAAGTATCCGAACACGGTGATCGTCGGGGTCGGCCCGACGTCGCGTGCGTGGCGGGCTTGCGTGATGGTGGGAACGACATGAGGGATTTTGGAGACGACTGGAAAACCGTCCTCGATCAGGCTCTGGAGTTGGAATCGGGAATGGACGATCACTCCATCGAATCGTCCCCACGTCCCTTCGCGCCAGTGGCGGTTCATCCATGGCAGCACCATGGCGTTGGCCACGCGGTTGAGCGGGCCGCGCCAGCCCTCTTCACTGGTTTTGAGGCGATGCCCTTTCGGTAAAACATTGTGGGCAGTGGCGACGATGGGGGTCCCGTGTGGTACCGCCTGTCTCAGTCGGCGCAACCAACGTGGCAGGATGTCCCGGAGCGGATTGATGCCGCCGAACAACCCGTATTCATGCTGGACATGCACCAGATCGGGGGCGAGTTCTCTGGCCGCCGGAATGGCCTCTTCGCTTTTGCCGGCAGGAGTCTGCAGAAGGGTAAGCGGTGCGAAATCGCCTGCGGCATTCGCCGCTTCGGCGATGGCGGGCCAAAGCATGTGGGAGTAAGACGCAATCCCCCCCTGAACCTCCGGGGTAATCCAAAGCAGGCGACGGGGTTTGGTGCTCAGGGCGGTCATGCTTCCGGAGGGGGCTCCGTCACCGAGGGGTGTGCGGCTTGCTGCGGTTACACTAATTGACGGGTCGGTCATCGTCTACGACCTTCCGTCCCTCCTTCGTCGATGGCCGCCATGTCCGATTCAGATTCCACGTCATTTTGGACCAGACGGCAGAGGCCTTGGTCGGGCGGCGGGCTGCGAGGGATGCTTCGTCGTCTCGTTTCGCTGAGCGGTCTTCTCAACCGGACGCCCGTCCCGCAGGACGACGAAGCGAAGGAGTGTTTCTGGAGAGAGGTGGAACAGGATATCTGCCACTGTCTCGTCAGGGCCGGCGACACCACGATCGACGTCGGCGCGAACGCCGGCGGCTACCTGCAGACGCTGCTTGACGCCGGATGCCGGTGTGTCGCATTCGAGTGCAATCCGCGGCTACGCCGTGCGTTGGAGGCGAAGTACCGCGGCAACGATCGAGTGACCGTGCGGGGGGAAGCCCTGTCGAGCCAGACGGGCATCGTGTCGCTGCGAATACCGATGCGTTGGTGGTCGGAGTCGGATGGCGGCTCGACGATCGAGCCTGCCAATCGCGTGGCGATCGGTTTCTGGCCGGTGAAGCGAGTCGCGGTCCAGCGGTGCACGCTCGACTCGGTCGTTTGCGACCCTGTGACGCTCATCAAAATCGATGTCGAAGGCCATGAACTGGACGTGTTGAAAGGGGCGACGGCGGTCTTGGAGAAGGACCGCCCGGGCCTCATTGTCGAATGCGAGGACCGACACCGGGCCGGCGCGACTTCGGAGATGTTTCATTTTCTGGAAAGCCGCGGCTACAGGGGGTTTTTCATCCTTGATGCGAGGCTTTATCCGTTGAGGGAGTTCACGCTCACGCTCCAGAATCCCGCCGAACTGGCCAAGGGACTTCCGCGTCGGACGATCAGATATGTCAACAACTTCATCTTTCTGCACGACAGCCGTGATCTGCACGGCACCCTTCGCCGGATTGAAGAGTCGTTGCAACGGCTTCACGCGTGACGTGCGCGTCGGGGCCGTCGGCACGAGGGCCTCGTCTCAGTTGGGCATTTCGGCGGTGTCGGATACAACCCGGGCCGCAATCTCACGGCACGCGAAGTGCCCGAGCGCCCGTCGGCGGCCCTCGTTGCCCATCCGCTGGCGTAACCTCGGATCGTTGATGAGTGTGGAGAGGGCATCGCGGACCGCCAGCGGATCCGCCCGCACGCCATGGAGGAGGTAATCCGAGGAATTACGCCATGTGAACGGCGTGCTCGGTGCGATGAATCCCGTGACGCCGTCGACAGAGGTCTCCTCCGCGGCAGTTCCGCGACAGGCGACCACTGGCTTCGCGCAGCTCATGGCCTGGACGTGCGGCAGGCCGAAGCCCTCGTGCCTCGACGGCGCGGCGTAGATCGTGGACCAGCGAATCAGATCCCGGACGAAAGTCCGCCGATACCGGCCCACGATGTACACGATCCTCGAGGTCAGGCCGAGCTCGGCAGCGAGTTCCACCTCCCGAGGAACATGGAGCCTCGAGCAAGGAGTGTTGAAGATCTTGGCGACATGGATCACGTTCGCATGATCAGTCTCAGCGAGCCCGTGGAGGACCTCTTGGAATCCCTTCGAAGTCACGTCCTGACCGACGGTCAACAGCCGCACCTTCAACGGATTCGCAAGCAGCCGGGCGGTTTCGAAGATGGTGTGCACGGGGCCGGCTCCATCGGTCGCGTGAGGCCGCCGATATCGGCACGCTTCAATCCGGAGCCGGTTTACGTGGCGCGACCTCCACAGAGGCACGATCCAGTTCCGCCAGTCGTCGAGGCGTGCCATCCCGCCTGGTGACCAGAATCGGGTGTCAACGCCTTCGTGGAGCACACGCATCTTGCAGGCCTGCACGCCAGCCTCCTCGAAAGTGCGTCGGCACCATTCGCTGGTCACGTAAAACCAGTCGAGCTCGTTGAGTCGACGTGCGGCCTCAGCGGTGACCGTGTCATCGGAAACGAGCCAGGGCACGACCGTGGCCCCCATGCTGCGTGGCTGATCATAGATGACCGGCAGACTCCTCCATGAGCCGATGACGATGCAGATCGACCGTCGGCTGACTGCCCGTCGGGCAGCCAGCCGGATGAATCGACCGGCAACCCGGCAAGGAATGCCGAGTTCCGTGAGCCCGCGGGCGAGGCCGAGTCCCTGGTCGTAGAACGATGCCGTCCCGTGCGTGAGGATCGTGTAGTGCATGGAGGAAGACGACGGACCTGCCGGAGTTGTCTTGGGGCACGGCCCGCGGCTCACGGCTTCGTGGGGATCACCGACGCGTGGCCGCTCACGCACCGCCAGGCACCGTCCTTGAGCACCCAGACATTCGTGAACCTCGACGCGCGTTCGAAGGGCTTGCCGTCCTTGCCGGTGCCGGCCTCTTTGTAGTCGCCGATGTCCACGGCCACCGTGCCGCCGCCATACACCCGCACGTCGATCGAACTGGCCTCGGAGACGGTGTGTCGCTCGCCGCCCGTCTTGAGCGCCGCGATCCCCTCCGCCTTGGTGAAGCGGTGGCCCGAGGGCTCGACATAGACGAAATCGGGAGCCCAGATCCGTTCGAGGATCGACGTGTCATTCTTCAAGTACGCGGTCGACCACTGCGAGGAGA
>CANHYS010000109.1 GCA_947464585.1 Planctomycetaceae bacterium
GAATCCCCCGGCCTACGCCGGGGGCTTGTATGAGACTCGAAGACATCCGTGAGGGGCTGCCCCGAACCGCGCGGTCACCCGCGGCGGCGGGCCTGCACGATCCGCGGAAGCGCAGCCATATCCTTGAGCGTCGGCTCGAGGCTCAAGGCCGCCTGCGCCGCGACGATCTCCTCGGCCGCGGCGGCTGTCGACGGCCCGATCTCCACAAGCAGCCAGCCTCCTGGCACGAGCTTCTCGGCGGCCGCCTCCGCCAGCCGGCCGACCACCTCCACACCGGTCGGCCCCGACACGAGCGCCGTCCGCGGTTCGTGCAGCCTCACATCGCGGGGCAGGGCATCGAACTCGTCCTCGCGGACATAGGGCGGGTTGCTCACGATCACATCCCACGGCCCCGCGGCCCGCGGATCACCGAGCAGGTCGCACTCCACAAACTCGATCCGATCCGCGACCCCGTGCCGCTTCGCATTGTCAGCGGCCACGGCGATCGCCTCCGGCGAGATATCCGTAGCAACGAACTCTGCCTGCGGCAGCCGCTTCGCCAAGGTCACCACGATGGCACCAGACCCTGTGCCAACGTCGACGATCCGCGGCTTCTCACCGATCGCCCCGGCCGTCTTGCAGAGATCGAGCACGCGGATGACCAGCTGCTCTGTTTCAGGCCGGGGCACCAGCACCGCCGGACTCACGGCGAACGACAACGAAAAGAATTCCCTGCTGCCGACGAGATAAGCCACCGGCTCCCCCTCGCCGCGCCGCTTCACCAGCGACCGGAAGCGGGCCCGCTCCTCCTCGTTCACGGGCACGTCGAACGCCGTGTAGAGCGCGATCCGCGGGCAGCCGCGGACGAATGCCAGCAGCACCTCGGCGTCGAGCCGCGGCGAGTCGCTCCCCCGTGACGACAGCCAGTCGGTCGTCCAGGTCAGCAGCCGCCCCACCGTCCAGACATCGCCGCTTGGTTGTTCGCCTGCCATGCTCGAATCTCCACTTCGTCCATGAAGGTTGGTCTGGGAAGTTGGTCTGCAAGGATCGGCCGCGGTGCCGATCAACGAATCAGCCACGGGCGGTCAGGTCGTGGCTGCCTTGGCGGACCGTTCCATCTCGCTCCTGCGCAGCTCTCTTGCATGCTGTTCGATCGCCTCGATGACGAGGACCAGTCGCCCAGCCATCACCTGGTCGAGCGTGAAGCTCTCGTTGATCCGGTGGTCGGTGAGCCGGTTTTGCGGGAAGTTGTAGGTGCGAATCCGCTGGCTGCGATCGCCCGATCCCACGAGCGTCTTCCGCTCGGCCGAACGCTTGTCGTGCTCGATCTGCCGTCGATATTCATAGATTCGCGTCTTCAGCACACGAAGCGCCTTGGCCAGATTCTTGTGCTGGCTCTTTTCGTCCTGGCACTGCACGACGATGCCGGTTTCCATGTGCGTGAGCCGGACGGCCGAGGCGGTCTTGTTGACATGCTGCCCGCCCGGACCGCTCGCGCAGAACAGATCCTTGCGGTATTCATCGGGCGAGAGCGACACCTCCACATCCTCCGGCTCCGGCAGCACCGCCACGGTGGCGGCAGAGGTGTGAATCCGCCCCTTCGTCTCGGTGTCGGGCACCCGCTGCACGCGGTGGCCGCCGCTCTCGTGCTGCAGCTTCCGGTAGATCGCGGCCCCCGAGAGCCCCAGCACCAGTTCCTTGAAGCCACCCAGCTCCGTCGGGCTGGCATCGAGCACCTCGACATCCCAGCCCTGTTCGGTGCAGTAGCGGCGATACATCTCGTAGAGGTCGCGGACGAAGAGCGCCGCCTCGTCGCCGCCAGTGCCGGCCCGCAGTTCCATGATGCAGCGGGCCCGGTCGGCGTCCTCGTCATCGGAACAGAGTTCGAGCAGTTCGTCCCACTCCTGCTCGCGCCGCTGCCGCAGGCTGGGCAGCTCCGACTCGGCCAGATCCTTCAGGTCGGGATCGGCGCCGGCAGCCATCTCGACATGCTCGGCGATCTCGCGCTCAAGCGCCACGAACTGGCGATACTTGAGCGCCAGACGGGCAAGCGTGCCATGCTCGCGGGCTACGGCCGATAGCCGCGACTGATCAGCGAGCACCACCGGATCAACAAGGGCGCGTTCGAGTTCCTCGAACCGGGAAAGCTTGGCTTCGAGTTGATCGCGCATGGATCCGGAGCACCGCCCTCCTGTATCTGACAGGCCTCTCGCAAGCGGCCGTTCAGGAGGCCGGGGCGTCGGCCGGCTTCTTCGACTTCTTCAGGCTGGCATAGCCCGCAGTGGCGAACTTCGACTTGAACTTCTCGATTCGGCCCGCGGTGTCGACGAACTTCAGCTTCCCAGTGAAGAAGGGGTGGCAGACGTTGCAAATGTCCACCTTGATCTCGGGAACGGTGCTGTGCGTGTTGAACGTGTTGCCACATCCGCAACGGACGACGGTGTCGAGATACTTCGGGTGAATGCCTTCTTTCATGATCTTCTCTTCTTTGTGGTCTTCTTGAATCGTCCAGCCGGGAAACCTCATAGGATACTGGCTTCGCAGCCGGCGGGCAACGCGGATGCGGGGACAGCGGGAAAGCCGCCCTTTGCGGCTGCCATTTTGCCTACTGTTTCGCCGATTTCTCCAGCTCCTCCGCGAGCAGCCGGCTACCGAACCGCTGCGGCGATGCGTCCTCACGGAGCAGCTTCACGGCCTCCTCCGTGCGGCCAAGCCCGGCCAACGCCCGGGCCAGATTGACTCGGGCTGCATCGGTCCACCGACTGTCGGGAGCGGCTTCCAGCGTCATCCGCCCGAGGTAGTCAGCCGCCGTGGCGTTCTCCCCTTCGGCCAGCGTGAGCACGCCGAGCCAATAGGTGGCGTCTTCCTTCATCTGTTCAAAGAGCCGCTTCACGCCCTCGGCCTGCTCCGGAGGAACCGCCTTGAGCGTGTCGGCGATCGCCTGCCGACCGGGCCGGGCCGCCAGGTAGCTCACCTTCGCCCCGTTGGGGCCGTCATAATCCCCACGGAATTCGCGGAGCCGCGCGGCATACAGCGGCCGCACGATCCGCGTGCTGCGCCGGCCCCCCATGCCGTCACCGCCCGTCGACTGCGCGATCTCCACCGTCATGACAGCCAATTCCCGGCCCACCGTCGCCTGCACGCGGGCGGCATCGCTGCGGCGACGCGCGAGCACTTCCCAGGGAAACTCCCACAGGCCGCAACGGCGAACACCTCCGACTTCACCTCCGCCGGCCTCTGCCTGATCGCCCGCAGCAGTCTCGGCGGCAGGCAGGGCCCGCAGCGCCCGTTCGCCCAACGCAGACGCGTCGAGGGCGAGTTTCATGCTTCGCGAGCCCACAAGCTGCTCATCCACCGCCCGCATCCGCCGTGACAGGCTCCAGGGATCAGCGGCAACCAGCACCGACAATCCGGTGATGTCAGCCGCTTGCACCGGATAGCTCCGATCGGAGAACGACAGCCGCTTGAGAATGGAGGGATCGGAGGCCGCCTGTCGGGCGGTGGCGATGCCGACCCCATCAGGCCCCGGAATCGGCGTGCCGTACGTCGGCTCGAAGAGCCAGGCCTCCCCGTTGGAGATCACCGCAGGAATCCAGGCGCGAACGCCGCGTTCAGGATTGCCGGTGGCCAGCATCACGCCATCGAGCCCGGCATGCCGCAGCAATTCGAGGAAGATCCACGCCCGCTGCGCAGGGCTGGCCCGGCCCGAGAGCAGGATCTCCCCGGGCAGAAACCAACGCGTGCCCGGAGTGGCCTCCGTCGCCGCCATCGGCGGGTCGCTGACGACGGCCAACGACCGCACCGTCCAACGAAAAATGTTGCTGGCGATGTCGAGGTCCTCGACGGCATCGCCCCGAGCGGTCGCGGCGATGTCGGCCAGCCACCGCTGGTCCCGCAGTGCCATGATGTCGGTCGCCGCATCGAACACGGAACTGCCGAGCGATTCAGGCGTCGTACCGTCCCGAAGCCGGCCGGGCAAAGCCGCGAAGAGGGGGTCGACCCGCCATGTGGTTGCCAGAGGCGCGCCCGCGATGACGGCGGCATGGCTCCATTGGTTGAGCCGATCGAAGACCTGCGAGAAGGCCGACTCCTCGTTGTAGTCATCCAACCGGTCAAGCACCGCCACGGCGCCGTCAAGCAACTGCTGCCGCACATCCTCCGAGACGACGGGCATCACCCGAACTTCTTCCTGGGCCGTCGGCGCGGGCGGAGGCGGGGGCGAGCCACAACCGAGCAGCAGTCCCGCCATCCCTCCGATCGCGACGCATCCCGCCAGCAGCAGTGCACGGCCGGGGACTGGCCTCTCTGGATTCCCTGGCCGATGTGCGTCCAGCACACCCATTCCCCGCGAGGTCATCACGTCGTCTCCATGGCTGCCAAACCATCCAACCGGGCCTGGTGGATCCGCACCACGCGTTCCACGACTCCCCGCAGCTGATCCAAGGGCACCATGTTGGGGCCGTCGCTGGGACTCTGCTCAGGATCAGGGTGCGTCTCCAGAAACAAGCCGTCAATGCCCACGGCGGCCGCGGCCCGAGCCAGCGGTTCAACCAACGTTCGGTCGCCTCCGGTCGAGTCGCCGCGGCTGGCCGGCTGCTGGACGGAGTGCGTGGCGTCGAAGATCACCGGCACGCCCATGGCCCGCATCGTGATCAGCCCGGCAAAATCATTGACGAGCCTGCCGTAGCCAAAAAACGTGCCACGCTCACAGAGCATGATGTCGCGGCAGCCGCCCGCAAGCAGTTTGGCGACCACGTGTTTCATGTCCGCCGGCGCGACGAACTGCCCCTTCTTGACGTTGACGGCGCGGCCCGTGGCGGCGGCCGCCAACAAGAGGTCGGTCTGCCTGCAGAGGAAGGCCGGGATCTGCAGCAGATCGCAGACCTGCCCAGCGGCCGTGGCCTGTTCAGGCAGGTGGACGTCGGTGGTGATCGGCAGGCCCGTTCTGGCACGCACGCGGTCCAGCACGGCCAAGCCCTCATCGAGACCGAGCCCCCGGTAAGACGACACGCTCGTGCGGTTCGCCTTGTCGAACGACGCCTTGAACACCACGTTGATCGGCAGCACGTCAGCCAGCCCGGCCAGCATCTCGGCGATGCCGAGGCAGAGCGGTTCGCTGTCAATCACACACGGGCCGGCGATCAGCAACAAGGGACGGTCAGGGCCGCACTGGTGGGGGCCGATCATGGCAGGGAGTCGCGGATTCACGGGGGCATCCTCCTTTTCAGCGGGATTGGCTCGGGGATTGGCTTGCCAGCGTTCGTGGTTCGTGGCGACGTGTTCCGTGTTGATGCTCGCCCTGCGGATCATACAGCCCAGGTCCAGTGGACCGGCAGCCCGCCGCTGCTCCCGGCGGCAGTGACGCAATCGGCAACGCGCGCCGCAATCTGCACCGCCCCTTGGCGGTGGCTGTCTCAGCATGCGTCAGCCGCACGTCCGACGAACAGCCGCGGCCTCACGGGCACCGAGCCGGTGCAAATCGCCTGAAAAACAGTGCCGATCAAGAAATCCTTCGGACCGCCCGCCCCGGCACCGCGACTCCAGCGGCAAAATTTTTTCGTGCCGCAGGATTTTGGCACGCCGGATGCATCTCCGGAGAAGGCATCGGGGACCACGGTTCCCACCCCACCGCAATTTTGAAGTGGGGCCTCCGATCACTCCGGTCGTACGGTCGTCTGCCCCTGACCCGTACGGCCAAGACAGGGTGCTCCTGTCGGGTCAGAGGCCCCACTTTTTTCTTTTCTTTGCGATATGACCGGGTTTTTGCCGGCCGACTCTTGACTCTTGAGGGTTCGGTGCGCTACTGTGCGGAGTTCCGGGCAGCCGGATTTTCGCGATTGCAGAGCGTTTTTCCGGCCCCGTCGGGCCAGCGTAGCTTCAATTGGCAGAGCACCGCATTCGTAATGCGGGGGTTGTGGGTTCGATTCCCACCGCTGGCTCTCACCGCCTCCCATTTCGCATTTTAAAGGGCCATTCATGGTCGCCACCGCAAAGATCGCCCCCACCATCGACATTCGCGAACTCATCACCGGCACCGGGCCTTTCGGTCCCGCTGAAATCCGTGGCCTGACGCAGGCCCTCGGCAACAACGCCTCCGCTCATCGCGACGTGCGTGGAGCGGTCCGCGAACTGGAGCAGATGACCGACCGCAGCCCGGCCGCCTCGGTGCGATTGGGAGTCTGCCAGTATCTGCTGGGACGTTACCGCGAGGCTCTCGACACGCTGCGATCCGCCGACGGCGGCGCGTTGGCCCTCTTCCACCAGGGCCTTGCCCACGTCGCTCTGGAGACGTTCGACAAGGCTCAAGAGGCTTTCGAGGGGGCAAAGAAGTCGGGCTACGACGCCATCGCATGCGGTGCGGCTGCGGCCGATGCCCTGCGGGCCGCCGGCCATCACGATGAAGCCCACAAGGCCATCGACGCCATGGCAGCGGGCAAGGATGGCGATGTGGCCAGCCAGTCGGCCGACTATTGGGCGGCGAAGGGGGCGATTCTGGCCGACCGCGGCTGCCCCGCGAGCGAGGTCGCCGAGGCGTTCGAGAAGGCCGTTGCCATCGACCCGGGCCATTCGCACGCCCTGTTTGCATTGGGAGTTCTCAACGACCGCGCCGGCAACGACGAGGAGGCGCAGGCCTGCTACGAACGTTCGCTCGAGCGCTACCCCGCATCCCTGGGAGCGTTGCTCAACCTCGGCATCATGCACGAAGACCGCAATGATTTTGCCAAGGCCCAGCAGTGTTACCGCAGGATTCTCGAATCCATTCCCGACCACCCGCGGGCACGCCTGTTTCTCAAGGATTCCTCAGCGTCGGGTGATCTGCGAACGGAAGAGCAGGAACAGAAGCAGCGCGACCGCATCGAACAGGTGATGGGCCTCCCGGTCAGCGACTTCGAACTCTCGGTCCGCAGCCGCAATTGCCTGCAGAAAATGGGCATCCACAC
>CANHYS010000110.1 GCA_947464585.1 Planctomycetaceae bacterium
CCGAGCAATCCCTGCGGCCTGCCGGCCATCAGCGACGAATAGGCATCGACGGCGGCCTGCAGGCGGCCCTCGGCCCGCTGGCGGTCGATGAACAGCAGTTGCGTGCCCTCCGATGCTGCAGCGTCTGCCATCAGCAGTTCCGCCCAGCGGGCCGCATCGGTGCCCGGATAGCGACGGACCACCTCGTTGAAGGAGTCCATCTCGCCCGTCGAAATCGCCGCCAGGCAAGCATCCCAGCTCTGCGTGCGGGTGGCCTCGGCCTGCGACGACACCATGCCATACACCACGAAGGCGGCAAGGGCTGCGGCAAGTCCGGCCAGGATGGTCCCGAAGTAGGGACGGATACGATCGACAATCTTCAGCGTCGCCTCGGCGAGGTCGTTGTCGCCAACCTCTTCCTCTGCCAGTGCCAGATCGACACGGTCGGCATCGAGAGGGCTCGATTCGTCGGCGGCCAGCCGCGAGCGGCCCTCCGCATCCGGCGACATGCCGGGCCTTCTGCGACGGTTGTGCGATGATTTCTTCACGGCGTGCTCCTGGCGGCCGCGGCCGATGGCTCCCAACTGGAGGGCGCCGACGACCGTAGTCGCGAGAAATAGAGACTTCCCGGCGCAGAGCGTCAAGCCGGACTGTGACGCGTGTGGTAGATTCCGCGTCCCATGAATCCCGCCAACACTCCTGCCGCTCCCCAGAAGCCTTCGACAGGCCTCAATCCGGCGCAGACCCAGGCCGTGTGGGCGCCGGTGGGACCGCTCCTGGTGCTCGCCGGGGCCGGCACGGGCAAGACCCGCGTGGTCATCGCGCGGATCGCCCACCTCGTCTGGCGAGGCACGCGTCCCTCGCGGATTCTGGCCGTCACGTTCACCAACAAGGCGGCGAAGGAGATGCTCGCCCGGGCCGGCAAGCTGCTCAAGACGAAGAACGACGAGAAGCCGGAGATTTCCACGATCCACTCGCTCTGCGTGCGCATCCTCAGACGTCATGCCGCGCGGGTGGGCCTCCCCGGCCGGTTCGCGATCATCGACCGCGGCGAGCAGGAGTCGACCGCACGGAAGGTGCTCAAGGAGCTGAAAGTGCCCGAGGCCACGCTCCGCCCCGGCGACCTGCTCGACCGCATCAGCCGCTGGAAGAGCGCGGCGGTGCGGCCCGACGGCGCGTTCGACGCGATCCCGGCCGATGCGCAGGAGTCGTGGGAACTGGCCGCCGCCGGATACCGCCGCTACCAGCAGGCCCTGCGGACGGCGGGCGCCGTCGACTTCGACGACCTGCTGCTCGTGGTGGATGACCTCTTCGCCGAGCACGAGGAGGTCCGCAAGGCCGAGGCGTCGCGGTTCGATCACCTGCTCGTCGACGAATACCAGGACACCAGCGGCATCCAGGAGCGGATCGTGGCGGCGCTGGCCCGCGACCACCGCAGCCTGTGCGTGGTGGGCGACGACGACCAGTCGATCTATGCCTGGCGCGGTGCCGAGATCTCGCACATTCTCGAATTCCCCCGCCGCTGGCCGGGAGCCACGGTCGTGCGGCTCGAAGAGAACTACCGTTCCACGCCGGAGATCATCCACGCCGCCAACACGCTGATCGCCCGCAACTCGCGGCGGCACGGCAAGACGCTCATCTCCAAGGCACCCTCCGGGCCGCCACCGGCCATCGTGCAGGCCCAGGATGAGATCGACGAATCGCGGCGTGTGGTGAGCGACCTCGAATCCAGACTCAAAGAAGGATCGGTTGCACCGGCCGAGGCCGTGATCCTCTTCCGAACCGGCGAACAGACCCGTGTGTTCGAGCAGGAGCTCCGCCGCCGGAGCATTCCCTACGAGCTCATCGGCAGCCGCTCTTTCTTCGACCGCCGCGAGGTGAAAGACGTGATGGCGCTGTTGCGGGTGCTCGTCGATCCCGACGACGACCTCGCCCTGTCACGGATCGCCAACGTGCCCCCGCGGGGCCTCACCGGAACGACGGTGCAAGCGGCTCGCAATGCAGGCACCACAGCAGGCCACAGCCTCTGGAAGGAACTGCTCGCCGCCCGCGACGCCCATCGGCTCTCGACCGCGGCGACGGCCGGCGTGATGGCACTCGAGCGGGTGGTCGCGCTGCGGGAAGGCGCGGCGGCACGGGGCGCGGGCGAGACCCTGCGGACACTCCTGGAGTTGATCGGATACCGCGGCTTTCTCCAGAAGGAATACGAGGACGATCCCGCCGAGCAGGAGGCCCGCTGGAACTGCGTGGAGCAGATGGTCAACGCACTGGCCGACCACGAACGTTCTGCCAAAAAACCGCATGCAGCCGGCCCTCCCGATTTTGCGGTGATGGTCCGCGGATTTCTCGACGAGCTCGTGCTCGACGTCACCGAGGCGGAGCGGTTTCAGTCCGACAAGCCAAAGGGCAACGTGCTCCGCCTGATGACCCTCCATGCGGCGAAGGGGCTGGAGTTCGACTGCGTCTGGATGGTGGGGATGGAGGAGGGTCTGCTGCCGCACCACCGCTCGCTCAACGACGGCCTGCAGGCGATCGACGAGGAGCGGCGGCTCTGTTATGTGGGCGTCACCCGCGCGAAGAAACGAATCGCCCTCTCCCTCTGCCTCACGCGGATGAAGTGGGGCAAGAGCAAGCCCTGCAAGCCAAGCCGGTTTCTCTACGAGCTCACCGGGCAGGCGGAGAAGTTCACGGACGAGCCGGCGGGCGAACCGCCGACAGGAGCACGTCCGGCAGCATCCGCACAAGCGGTCCGAGGCCCAGCCCGCCGCGGGCGATCGAAGCGTACATAGCCAGCACACCACTGGTGAGCTTCACGCTGCCTCGGTGCCATGGAAACCATGGCGGCGCCGGCCAGACGACCAGCGGCGCCCGCAGGATCGTGTTGTGCACCAGCGGCAGAAGCAGCGGATCGTGTACGCGGCCGATGCCGCTTGCGGGCGCGGCAAGCGTGCCACCGGGAAACCCACCCCAGGGTATGTTCCCGAGCGCATAGGCCAACGCCGACCAGCCGTTGACGGCCACGACTCCATACTCAAGATGCTCGACCAGCAGTTCCGCACGCTGCCTATCCCGCGCGGCAAGCGTTGCCGGCATGGTGACGCTCGCCGCCAACGATCCCGGCAGGCCGTGCACGAGGCCGCCCGCCCGCGTGCAAAACGCCTCGATGTCGTCGGCGTCGATCGCCGTCTCCGCGGCGACCGGCACGAACCATTCCCGCGCGACCCAGGCCCGATCCCGTTCGATATCGAGCCCCGTGCGAAACACCCACGGCAGCGTGCCATCGGCTGGAGCCGATCGGCCGGCAATCGTCTCCCAGGCGATCGATGCGCCAGGATACCAGGCCGGGCGGGCGGGCAGGCTCGCAAGCCGCCGGCCGATCAGCGCGAGGAATTCGTCCCGCTGCGGCCATGCCCGGCAGGTGACGACCAGCTTGGTGGCGATGCAGTTGAAGGAGGTGTTGTTGGCGATCGACGCCGCCACCATGTCGGCCTGGCAGGCGAGTTGGGCCGGCGTGTAGCGGCCCGGCACGATGATCCACGGCGTGACATTCCCCAGCTCGCAGGTGATCGGCTTCGCGAGCAGCGGCTCGGCCCCGGCTGCGTGCGGATCGCGGCCACCCCACACGATCGCGTCAAAGGCTCCCTGCCCGCCCGTGAGGTGCACGTGCGTGACGAGCGGCGCGGCGACGGCGGCCTGAGCGATCTCCGCGCCGCCGCTGACGATGCCCAGCAGCCCCGCCTCGATGAGCGGTTCGAGCGCCAGGCTGAGCACCGGCTCGAGCGGCGCATGGAGCGGGTGCAGCTTCAGCAAAACGGCGCGACCATGCTCGAAGATCTGGCAGATGACATCGGCGGCGGCGAGGCCGGTCACATTGCCCGCGCCGAGCACCACGGCCACCCCACCCGACCGCGGCCGCTCCTCGGCCTCGCGCCGCCAGCTGCGGTCGAAGGCGTCGAGTCCCCCCGGGTTCACGCACCGCACGGTGGCCCGGTGGCCGCGAAAGAGCATGTCATCGAACAGTGCCCCCACCGGCATGACGTCGACTTCGACCATCGAGGCGGGGTCCGACGTTCGTGGATGGCCGCCGGTCCCGGCGTGGGAGAGCCGCGGCGGCCGGCAGGCCCGCGGCAGGCCTGACTTCGCGATCTCCTGCAGCGCACGGGCTGTGAGCAGAAGCAGCCGCAGCGTGCCCAGCGGCCCGGTGGCAATCTCCTCTGCGAGGGCCACGGCACCGCCCTGCTTCACGGCGACGGCCGTGTGGGCCCAATCGTCGGCCACGTTGGCCACCCGCTCAGCGCAGGCACGCGCCAGCTTTGCCCGGGCCGAGGCGTCGCGGCCCACATGCCGCCGTGCGCCGGCGGCGAGCGACACAAGCAGGTCATTCAGCCGGTCGAAGGGATCAGGCATGGGGGCGTGCTTCTCGACGTGTCGACACAAAACATCCATCCAAGACCGCAGCGCAAGCAAGGGTCATACCGGTGGCCGTACCAAGTATACGGATCCACTACTTGCCGATGCAGTGCCGCGAAAAGATCCGATCGATGAGGTCGTTGCCAAGTTCGACACCGGTCACCTCGCCGACCGCGGATACCGCCTGATGGAGCAGGCCGGCCACGATCGCTTCGTCGCGAGTTCCGCCGCTGCGGGCCGACTCCGCCGCTACACATGCTGCCGCGACCGCCTCCCGGGCAGCCGCCACCCCCACCTGCATCCGCAGCGTTGCCGGCGACCGGCCGCCGGGCAGGTTGGCCACGGCACCGAGAATCGCAGACTTGAGCGTGGCGACGCCGGCACCAGAGCGACTGCTCGTGATGCACGTCGATGCGCGTTCGGGAAGCTCTCGTGGCGTGGCCAGGTCACATCGCGTGAGCAAATCGCATCGCGTGAGCACGTCGATCCGCGGCGTGGCGGGTGGCAATGGTGGCAGGAATATCTCGCCGGCGGCTGCCGCATCGAGGCACACCACCACGACGTCGGCGCGGGCAATCTCCGCTCGTGCCCGCTCTGCGGCCGCCAGTTCGATCGGACCGCGAGCCGCGGTCCCGCCCTCACTGCCAGTCACGTCATCCGCCATGCCATCGACGATGCCTGCCACGTCGACGAGCAGACAGGCAGGCTCGGTCGGATCGGCATCGAGTCGGGCGGCGATCCAATCCCGCGTGGTGCCCGCCTCATCCGCCACGAGGGCCGCATCCCGACCGACGAGCGTGTTGAAGAGGCTGCTCTTCCCGATGTTGGGCGGCCCTACGAGCACCACACGGGGCAGATCGCCGGCCGCGCTGGCGTCGCGGCTGGCGAGCCGGCCTGCGACCGCGTCGAGTGTTTGACCAGCCGCCACGAGCCTCGACTCGAGCGCCACCCACGCCGCCGCGTCGGCCACGGGCACGGCGTCGGGTGTGTGTTCGTCGGCGAAGTCGATCGTGGCCTCGATGTCGGCCGTGAGGTCGAGCAGCGTCTCCCGCAGGCTGTGCAACGTGTGGCCCACGCCACCGGCCATTGAATCGAGCGCCGCGGAGAGCTCCGCCGGCGTCTTCGCCTCCACCACGGCCAGCACCGCCTCGGCCTGGAGCAGATCGAGTCGACCAGCAAGAAAAGACCGCAGGGAGAATTCGCCGCCGCGAGCCAGCCGGGCGCCGTGCCGACACGCCGCGGCCACCACCGCATCAACCAGCGGCGCCGACGCGGGCAGTTGCACCTCTGCGAGCGGGCCGCCGGTCGGCCCCTGCGGCCCCGGCCAGTGGAGAATCTCGACCGGCAACTCGCCCCATTCGGCCGTCAGGTCGCGTGATGCCAGCCGGGCCATCACCAACCGCGGCCGCTCTCCCTGCAGCGCGAAGCCGCCCGCCGTGGCCATGAACAAGCCACCCAGCAGGCTGTCGAGCCCGTCGCCAGAGAGCCGCACCACCGCCCTTGCACCAGAGCCCCGGACGGTGGCGGGGGCGACGATCAATTCATGAACGGACCACATAGGCGATCACAAAGCGGAGCGCATTCAGCCATGCCGAAACAGCAGCCAGACCGCCAAGAGCACCAGCGGCACGAGCACGCCCGGGTCGATGAGAAGGAGCCGCCGGCACGGCACGGCCACTGTCTTTTCGAGCGAGGCCCACTTGTGCGGCACGGCGTGGAGAAAGGCGGGGCTGGCTACCATCGAGAGCATGTCGCGTCGGCTGCGATACCGCACGACGGCCACATCCTCGAAGAAGTCGGTGTCGCCACCCGCCGTCAGGAGGTTCGTGATCTTGCCGGCGACGAAAACGGGATAGCAGCCCCGCTTGAGCAGTTCTGGCAGGACGGCCCGCGTGTAGAGCCAGCCCGCATCGCGGCCGCTGATGATGCCGGTGGGCGTCGACCCGTTGAGCGCCGTGCCGGGCCGGTAGTCGGCCCGCTCGCGATACGCCAACAGGTTGACCATGTAGAACGGCCGGCCATCATCGGCATCCATAAAGGCCTGAAACCGCTCCCGCTCAGCGGGGCTGAGATCGTCATACTTCCCGCCCAGAAGCGTCACCGCCTCCCCCGGCTGCAGCCGCCGCGTGAACCACGGCTCATGCCAGAGCACGAACAGGACGCAAGCCGCGATGATGCTGACCGAAAGAATCATAGGGAAAGCAATGGCTGCCGGCGAAGACGACGGGATCGGAAACCGCCTGCAGTGTGCGGAAAAATGTCCGGAATGACAATTGAGTGCATCCGGTACCGGCGGCATTCCTTTTGGCACATTGAAAACGGGCCTCCGCTCAAAGCTCCCGATGCTGAGGAGCCGGTCGGAGGCACGCGCAGGAGCCGGTGCATTCTGCGACTCACAAGCGATTCATGATTCGTCCACGAGCATCCCGTAGCAGAATCCGCCGGCGACGAGCATGCCGCAGCCGGCGAACCAATCCG
>CANHYS010000111.1 GCA_947464585.1 Planctomycetaceae bacterium
CCTTGAACCCTCGCTCGCGTCGCGATTGTCGGGCGGGCTGGTGGTGGCGATGCCCCCAGTCGGCACGACGCCGTATTCCCAGGAGGCCGCGGGTGCCGGCGATCGCAGAAATCCGTCGCTCCGCCGCGTGATCGGGGCCACGGCGAGGCGGAACGGCCTGACGGCGGACGATCTGGTCGGCCCCTCCCGGTGCCGTCAGGTGTCGCATGCCCGCGGGATCGCGATGTATCTCGCCCGTCGGCTCACGCCGAAGAGCCTCCAGGCGATCGGGACCGCGTTCGGCGGTCGTGACCACACGACGGTGTTGCACGGCATCCGCGTCACCGAAGCGCGGCGGGCCAACGATCCCGGCTTCGCTGCTGAGATCGACCAGCTGCTGGCAGCTCTCATTGGACGGTGAGGCATATCCCCCGGCTCACGCCGGGGGCTTGTATGACGCAGAGAAGCCCGGAGCGTGAGCGATGGGATCGTCTCGTCCGCATACAAGCCTGGAGCGTGACCGCTGGGATTGGCGTTCCCGCCCGGAGACAACACGCTGAAAAACTTCCCTCACGGACTGCTAGGCTGACCTGATGCCTGCGCCCGCTCCCATCTATCTCGATCACGCCGCCGCCACGCCCGTGCACCCCGAGGTGGCGGCCGCGATCGCCAAGGCGCAGGGGGCGGCGTATGCCAACCCATCGAGCCAGCATGCGCTGGGGCGAGCGGGTCGGCGTGTGCTGGAGGATGCCCGCGAGCGGATCGTCGCCGCGCTTGGTGGCGCTGGCACAGGGCCTCACCGTGATCTCCTGGTGTTCACCTCCGGAGCCAGTGAGGCCAATCACCTGGCACTCGTGGGCATGGCGACGGCAGCGACCACCGCGGGCGAGGTACTTTTTTCGCGGCGCGATCATCCGAGCGTCGTCAGCGCCGCTCTGGCCGCAGGCCGCCACGGATGGAGGATTCGCGAACTGGCTCTCGACGCCACCAGAGGCACCGCTTCGGCCGCGATGGCAGCGGTCGTCGCCCAACCGCATCCTGCCGGGTCGCATTCTGCCAGTCCGCGGATCGTGTCGCTCACGCTCGTCTGCGGCCAGACGGGGTCGGTCGACGATCTGCCGTCCCGTGACCGTGCAGCCAGCGTGCTCGTCCATGTCGATGCCACACAGGCCGTGGGCCTGATGCCGGTGTCGTTTCAGGAACTCTCTGCTGCCACGTTGGCCCTCGCCCCGCACAAGTTCGGCGGGCCACGCGGCATCGGGGCTCTGCTGATCCGCGGGGGCGTGGCGCTGGCGCCCGTGCAGGCCGGCCCGCAGGAATACGGTCTGCGGGGCGGCACCGAAGCGGTACCGCTGGCGGCGGGATTCGCCCGGGCGATTGAGTTGGCGGTCGCGGACCGCGACCAGGCAGCCCAGCGAGTGAAGCACCTCCGCAACACCCTGGAATCCCGGCTGCTCGCCGCCGCTGGCCAGGCGGGCATCCCGGTGGTCGTGATCGCCGCCGATGCCCATCGGTGTCCACACATTTCCACGATCGCGTTTCCCGGCCTCGACCGTCAGGCACTGGCGATGGCCGCTGACTTGGCGGGTGTCTGTCTGGCAACGGGCACCGCCTGCGCGAGCGGATCGAGCGAACCGTCCCCGGCGCTCGTCGCGATGGGGCTTGAGCCGGCGGTGGTCCGTAGCGCCGTGCGGTTGAGCGTGGGACGGACGACGACAGAGGCCGACATCGACGAGGCAGTGGCGCGGCTCACGCCGCTGTTGCGAAGTCAAGCCGCAGTGGGTCGCCCCACTATTCCCTGAAGGCTCTTGCAGCCGACTGGGTGGTCAGCGAGGCAACCTCAGCGTCGCTTCGGCTGCATTGCGTTGAGTGAGACATTCGACATGTTGCGCTGGACCTTCATCCGCAACGGAGTCGATTCGAGCTTCTTGTAGGCCAGCGGCACGTCCACGCTGGATTGGCCGTCGGGCTGCAGGGTCACGCGATAGACCCCCGCCGGCAGCCCGACGATTGAAAAGTCGCCCTTGTCCGACGTGGTGACCCGAGAAGGCGTGAAATTCCCATTGGAGGCATGGAACTGGAGTTCGACGCCGACCAAGGGCTTTTGCTCGAGCAGCATGGTGCCGGCCACCGAATAGCGGGCCGACCCGAAGACCAGCACGGCTGCGGCCACCAACAGCACGCCACCGCCGCACAGCAGTCCGACGAGGAGTGGCCGTCGAGCGTTTTTGGACGGGCTTTGGGACGGGTTTGCGGCCGCTCGCTCACCGCGCTGCTGCGACGGTGTTTCGGCTGGTTTGGAATCGAGCGACTGGCTGATCTTCGCCAAGACCACCGAATCGACGTCCTGACCGCGGTCCCGGCGGCGGTTGAGGTCCTTGATGTTTGCCATCGCCCGCTGTGCCGCGAGCGACGAGCCGCTGTCGGAGACCGTGGCCTTCCCGCCACGCTCCTTCATCTTTGGTTTCCATTCCCGTTCTTTGCGACGCAGCTTCGAAGAGCCGCTCGATGAACTCATCTGCAATCCCTCCTGTGGTCAGGGGTGGGCGAATGGGAGGTCCGTCAACCTGCAGGATCGTACCCCACAGAACCCCCGGAAAGGTGTGAGTTTTTGATGAGAATCCCCAATCTGAGGGGCCTGCTGGTGTTCTGCCCGCGGTGGCCTATGTTTCCAGTAGACGGGCGTGCTGTCCCTGCCGCTGGGTTTCGAGGGAACGGTGACGGCACGAGCATCGTGCTCCCAGGATGGAATTCATGTCCCACCCCCAATCCATCCCGCAACACGTGGCGATCATCGGCGCTGGTCCGGCCGGACTGACGGCGGCCTACCTGCTCACGCAGGCGGGCGTGGCGGTCACGGTCCTCGAGCGGGATCCACGGTATGTCGGCGGCATCTCCCGCACGGTTGAATACCAGGGGTTTCGATTTGACATCGGTGGGCACCGGTTCTTCTCGAAATCCCAGGAGGTCGAGGACCTCTGGACAGAACTGCTCGGCGACGACCTGCTCCATCGGCCCCGGTCGTCGCGGATCTATTACGGCGGCAAGTTCTACGCCTACCCGCTCAAGGCGGGCGAGGCCCTCAGAAATCTGGGCATCATCGAGTCGGCCCGGTGCGTGGCGTCGTACGCGAAGGCGAGGCTCTTCCCGGTCGACAATCCGCGGACGTTCGAGGACTGGGTCTCCAATAAGTTTGGCAAGCGTCTCTTCGGCATCTTCTTCAAGACCTACACCGAGAAGGTGTGGGGCATGAGCTGCAGCGAGATCTCGGCCGACTGGGCCGCCCAACGGATCAAGGGGCTCTCCCTGTCGACCGCGATCATGGCGGCCCTGTTGCCCAAGAAGAAAAAGCCGGCGGACCGCTCGCAGACGATCAAGACGCTCATCGACACCTTCCGCTATCCGCGGAAGGGCCCTGGCATGATGTGGGAGGCGGCGGCCGACCGCACGCGGGCCAAAGGGGGCGCGATCCGCATGGGGACGCGGGTCACGGCGCTTGAAAAGCTGCCGGATGGCGGCCGCTGGCGGGTCGGGTTTCGTGCGGAAGAAGCCGACGCGGGCCCCGTCGAGTGGATCGAGGCGGATCATGTGATCTCGTCGGCACCGATGCGGGAATTGGCCGCCTGCATCCAGCCGGCCATGCCGAAAGCGGTGCTCGAGGCCGCGGCGAAGCTCCGCTACCGCGATTTTCTCACCGTGGCGCTCATCGTCCGCCCCACCAACCGGTTCGATGACAACTGGATCTATATCCACGAGCCGGGGGTGAAGGTGGGCCGCGTGCAGAACTTCGCCAGCTGGTCGCCGGAGATGGTTCCGGACGCAGATTTGGCGTGCTATGGCCTCGAATATTTCTGTTTCGAAGGGGACGGTCTCTGGTCAAGTTCCGACGCCGATCTGATCAAGCTTGCGTCGCGGGAACTTGAGTCGCTTGGGCTCGTGAAGGCCGGCGACGTGATCGACGGCCACGTCGTCCGCCAGCCAAAGGCCTATCCGGTCTACGACGATGAGTATGCCAGGCACGTGGAGACGATCCGCAGCGAACTCGAGGCCCACTACCCTGGCCTGCATCTGGTGGGCCGCAATGGCATGCACAAGTACAACAACCAAGACCACGCCATGATGACGGCGATGCTGACCGCGCGGAACATCCTTGCCGGCGAGCAACTGTTCGACGTGTGGAACGTGAACCAGGACGCCGAATACCACGAGGCGGGCGACCGCGGCGCCCAGGTCACCGACACGAGTGGCCGGCTCGTGCCGCGGCGGGTGGCCGCTGGGTCGAAGTGAAGCGGCCGCTGCGGCCCCGCTCCGGCAAGGAATGCCCCGATGTCTGAGCGAGTGAGGCTTTCCGTCGCCCAGCGGTCAACCGCCCAGAACGTCGCGATCGCAGCGGTCATCCTGATCGCGTTCGGCAGGATTGTTTCCCACGGCTGGGTCAATTTCGACGACCCGATCCATGTCACGGAGAACCCCTCTTTTTTCCCCCTGTCGTGGCGGGAGCTGGGCGGTTTCTGGGTGCGTCCTTACGAGCACCTCTACGTCCCCGCCAGCTACATGCTCTTCGCGGCCGAGTCCGCGGCGAGTCGCTGGCTGCATGGCGACGGGCCGATGGCCGTCCCACGCCCCGGTCTCTTTCATGCCGTGAGCCTTGCGCTCCACGTGGCCGCCTCGCTGCTCGTCCTGCGGATCCTCCGGCGGTTCACCACACAGCCCTGGGCTGCGGTCGTGGGCGGCCTGGTGTTCGCGCTGCACCCGCTCCAGGTCGAGTCGGTCGCGTGGATCGCCGAGCAACGCGGCCTGCTCGCCGCCGTGTTCTCGCTTCTGGCAATCGATCAGTTCCTGGAGTGGACGGAACGCGATCAAGGCCGGTCACGGCTGCGGGCATCGTATGTGCTTGCGACCGGCGCCCTCGTCGTCGCGCTGCTGGCGAAGCCGTCGGCCGTCGTCACGCCGCTTGTCGCCTTCGCGCTCGCCAGCCACGGCCGGAAAGGACCCATGCCCACCATGCCCACCATGCCCACGCTCATCTGGGCCCTCGCCCCGTGGGCTGTGCTGGCGGTCGCGGCTGCGATTTGCACGCGGTTTGTGCAGCCCGCCGACCTGACACGGGTGCACGTGCCCCTGATGACCCGTCCCCTCATCGCCGGCGACGCGATTGCGTTTTACGCGGGCAAACTCCTCGTGCCTGTGAACCTGTGCGTCGTCTACGGGCGCACGCCTCAGGCAACACTCGCCGATCCCTACGCCCCGGTCACGGCCGGTCTCGTCGCGATCGCATTTGCAGGGGTGCTGCTCCTGCCGCGTGGTCGCGAGTGGAGGCTCCCGCTGGCGCTCTTTGTCATCCCGCTCCTGCCGGTTTTGGGGTTCACTGATTTTGTCTACCAGAACAATTCCACGGTTGCCGATCGGTATATGTATCTTGCGATGCTCGGTCCGGCGTTGGCTGTCGCCATGGCGATCGACCGACTGCAGGCCGTCGCGGGTGCACGGCCCGACGGCAGACTGCCGCTCGCGGCGGGCATCCCCGTCGCCGTCTTGTGTCTGCTGCTCACCTGGCAGCAAGTTGGCCTGTGGAGGGATTCCCTGACTCTCTTCACAAGCTCGCTCGAGTCGGGCCACGAGAGTTCCGTCGCCCTGAACAACCTCGGGATCGCGCTCACCGAGGCTGGTCGGCCCGACGATGCGTTGCCACTTCTGCTCCGAGCCGTCGAACGGGACCCCACCGATGCCGGCGGCTGGTTCAATCTGGGAAATGCCCACGCAGCGGCAGACGAATTCACCGAGGCTGGCCAGGCTTTCGACCGCTGCCTCGCGCTTGACGGCGAGCGATTCAAGGCCTGGAACAATCTCGGCCTGGCGCGGCTCTTCCAGAGCGACGCGGCCGGCGCTGAAGCGGCGTGGCTGGAGAGCATCCGGATCCGGCCCCGGTTCGCCGACGCGCGGCTGAACCTCGCCAAGCTGCTGCTTTCCCGCGGCGAATCGGCGGTTGCCGCCGAGCACGTGCAGACGGTGCTCGAGCGGGATCGAACGCATGCCGAAGCCCACAACATGCTGGGCGTCATCCATGCCGCAGCGGGCCAGCCGCGCGAGGCAGCGGCCTGTTTCGAGGCCGCCGTCAGGTTCGCGCCCCGCCGCGAGGATTTTCGCGCGACCCTCGAACGGGCCCGGCAGGCCCTCGCTGCCGGGCAGTCGCCCTGAACAACCAGCGGCGGCTCCGCTCGGAATCCAGCGCCCTCACATAATTCTCACAACAGAGACACAATCGGCTCATCGTCTACCCGTAGCCTGCCTGAGCCGGTTCGGAGGATGTCTCCGGGGCGGTGCTATCACCGGTTTCCAATACCAACCAAAGGGATTGCTTTATGCGTTCTTCATCGTTCCAGAAACGAGGCGGCTTCACGCTGGTGGAGTTGCTCGTCGTCATCGCGATCATCGGGCTGCTCGTGGCCCTGTTGCTTCCGGCTCTGTCCGCAGCCCGGCAGTCTGCGATTGCCGCGGGTGCCAACACCTCGCTCGGCGGGTTCGGCCGGTCGTTCCTCATCACCGCCGACCAGGACGTCGCCGAGCGCGGCCAGCTGTCGTCCGGTGCCTTCGACCACCTCCGCGACGGCGACGTGCGCCGCGTCGGCTGGGTCGCTGACGTGATCAAGAACAAGGTCGTCAACCCCGGCAAGGCCCTCGACGCCTCGAACCCGTCGAAGGTCAACGAAAAGGTTGGCGACTACACCGGGGCGGTGAACGTGACCGGGAAGGGCAACAAGACCCGCTGGAAAGGCCAAACCGGCAATCTGAACTTCGGCGGCACGAACGGCCCGAAGGACGTGACGACGGCGGCCCAGAAGGTGAAAGTTTGGGACGACGGCTACAACACCAAC
>CANHYS010000112.1 GCA_947464585.1 Planctomycetaceae bacterium
CGGCCTGCCGGTGCGTGGTCAGCGAACACGCACCAACGCTCGGACCCGTAAGGGGCCGAAGAAGACGGTTGCAGGCAAGAAGGGCGTGAAGGACCTCAAGTAATCGAGTCGCGTGCATGGGCCGTTGCCGGCCTGTGTTGCCCGACTCCGTCGATCGTTCACCATCGTATTCATTCCCGTTACCGCATCTTCCTTTCTGAGATTCAGCATCACCCATGTCCAAGGTCGCCAAAGCCAAGAAGAAAAGTGTTTCGGCTGGAATCGCCTACATCAACGCGAGTTTCAACAACACAACGGTCACGATCACCGATCCGCGCGGAGATACGCTCTGCTGGGCCAGTGGTGGCACCTGTGGCTTCAAGGGTAGTCGCAAGGGAACGCCCTTTGCCGGCCAGTGTGCCGCCCAGCAGGCGGCCGAAAAGGCTGCAAAGTTCGGCGTCAAGGACCTTGAGGTGCGGGTTTGCGGGCCAGGAAGCGGTCGGGAGAGCGCGATCACCGCGCTGACGGCTGCGGGCATGAACGTCAAGAGCATCGAGGACATCACTCCCCTGCCGCATAACGGCTGCCGTCCGCCCAAAAAGCGGCGGGTGTAGGTCGTTGCTCTCCGGGCTGCCGGTTGGCCGGCGCGTTGGTCAGGCCTGGCGGCTCGAGGCTGATTTGTCGATTGTCGATAGCACACTGTCAAAACACCACGTCCCGGGGTTGTCGGGGCAAACACTTACTCAATCAAGCGAAGCGATTCATGGGACGTATCACTGGGCCTGTCTGCCGACTCTGCCGCCGCGACGGCCTCAAGTTGTTCTTGAAGGGAAATCGTTGCGATACGCCGAAGTGCGCTTTCGAGCGCCGGGCCACGCCTCCCGGCATGGTGCAGAAGCGGCGATCGAAGCCCACTGAATATGGCGTTCATCTGCGAGAGAAGCAGAAGGTCAAGCACTATTACGGCGTGCTCGAGCGGCAGTTTCGCACCTACTTCTCCCGCGCCGAGCGCGGGAAGGGCAACACGGGCGAGACGCTCATGTCGCTGCTCGAGCGGCGGCTCGACAATGTCGTGCATCGGCTCGGCTTCTCGCCGTCGCGTGCCGGTGCCCGGCAGCTCGTGATGCACGGCCACATTACGATCAATGGTCGGCGGGTCGACGTGCCCAGCTATCTGGTTCGCGCGGGCGATGTCGTCCGCGTCAAGAATCGTAAGCCGAGCCTGCAGCTCGTGCATTCGGCCCTGGCCGAGTTTCGCCGTGAGGTGCCCGACTTCCTCTCCCGGAGTGAATGTGGCGTGCCTGAGGGGCGTGTCGATCGCCTGCCCGTGTCGGATGACGTGTCGATCCCCGTGCAGGCCAATCTGATCATCGAGCTTTGCTCGAAGTAATATCGCTAGGTAATCGCTCTAGTTACTATCGCTAGGTAATAGCTCTGGATAGTGAGGCCGCTCTCGTGGCGGCTGTTTCGAACACCGTTTCTCACCATCATTCTTTCGTTGTGGCAAGAAGGAGTTCCGCATGCATATTCGTTGGCGAGGCCTCGAGCTCCCCGGCTCGGTTGTGCCCGATCAAAAAACGCTTACGGGAACCTATGGCAAGTTCGTTGCCGAGCCATTCGAGAGAGGCTTTGGCACAACCGTCGGCAACAGCCTGAGGCGGGTGCTGCTGTCGAGTCTGGAGGGCAGTGCTGTCACCCAGATCAAGATGGCGGGCGCCCTTCACGAGTTCACGACCATCAAGGGCGTGCTCGAGGACGTGACCGATATCGTCCTCGCCGTGAAGAGTCTCGTGGTCAAGAACCACAGTGATTCCACGCGGGTCATTCGGGTGGAGCGGAGCACCAAAGGTCCGATCACCGGCGGCGACGTCATCACCGACGATGCCGTGGAGGTGGTCAACAAGGATCTCGTGTTGGCCACGCTCACCGACGACGTGCCTTTCGAACTCGAGATGGTTGTGGAAAATGGCCGCGGCTATGTGCCGTCGAGTGAGCACAGCCAGGTCTCGCAGGAGATCGGGATCATCCCGGTTGATGCCGTGTTCAGCCCCGTGACCCGTGTCAAGTACGAGGTCGAGGAGACACGCGTCGGCCAGAAGACCAACTATGACCGGCTGACGTTGGAGATCTGGACCAACGGAACCGTGACTCCGGAGATGGCGCTCGTCGAGGCGGCCAAGATTCTTCGCAAGCACCTCAACCCGTTCGTCGGCTACACCAAGCCCGGTCCTGCCGTCAGCCTTGCGGCTGCCGGGAGCGTGCTGTCGATCGAGGCTCCGCTGGAGAGCCGTCTGGGTATGCTCGTTTCCGATCTGCGGCTTTCGCTGCGGTCCAGCAACTGTCTCGAGGAGGCCGGTATCGCCACGCTTCGCGAACTGGTGTCCCGCACCCGCGAAGACCTTCTCGAGTTGCGGAACTTTGGCGACACCTCGCTGGAAGAGATCGAGGGCAAACTGCGGGAGCATGGGCTCCATCTCGGTATGCCGCTTCCTGCCGGTGCCGAGGCCTGAGGCAGAAACGTGTTGCGAGGTCGCCGCGAGGCGGGCTCGGCTCCTTCCAGTATCCATCCAATAGCTTCTTGAACACACCAGAGAACGTCGAGGATCCCACCCATGCGTCACCGTCGTAAAGGCCGCGTACTTGGACGTAGTCCATCCCATCAGCGGGCGTTGCTGCGGAATCTGGCATCTGCCCTGATGCTCACCGAGCGTGAGGCTGAGGCTGGGGAAGTGGGGGCCCCGAAGGTGGCAGGGCGGATCATCACCACGGTCGCCAAGGCCAAGGAGGTGAGGCCGCTCGTTGAGCGATGCATCACGATCGCCAAGAGGGGGCTCGTGTCGCTCGACAAGGCCAAGGAGTTTGCCACCACGGCTGACCGCGATTCCGCGGAATGGAAGAAGTGGCGGACGGGCGGGCAGTGGTCTCAGTGGGCGAAGGCGATGTCGCCCGCCGTTGTTGCCCGCCGTCGCGTGGTGACGTTGCTGGGCGACAAGCATGCGGCCCGGATCCTTTTCGAAAAGATCGCCCCCCGGTTTGTTGACCGCCCGGGTGGCTACACCCGGATTCTCAAGCTCGCGACTCCCCGTTTGGGCGACGCCGGCCCCCGAGCCATGCTGGAGTTCGTGGGCCCAGAGGCTGCCGCCGGCCGCTCCCAGGCACCCAGGGTCGAGTCCGCTCGGCCTGCCCGCACCTGAGTGAGGCCCGACAGGGCCTGGGGAAAAACTGCGGAAATACCCGGAGAAACGGCTTCTTGAAGGAGGCGACGGTCCGGCAAGTTTCCCGGCATTTTTCCCGGGAATAGGCTGAAGGGCAGACTGCGAATAGACTGCCGTCAGGTGAATCGGCGGCAGGTGGTGCTTGCGTCGCAGGGTACCTTCAGGCAGCCGGAGAGGGCTCCGGTGTTTTCAGAGGGCTCCAATATGGTGTGGACGACCAAAATTTTTGCGCAGAGTCGGCCGTGCCGCCGATCTGTCTGGCTGGCGGTGTGTCTGTGCCTGTTGCTTGCAACCGGTGCTCGGGCTGCTGGCCCCGCGGAGGGTGAGCACTTTGGCATCCCGCAGGTGAAGTTCATCAACGAGCAGATCGCGGCCGGCTGGGCGGACGCGGGGCTCAAGCCGTCGGATGCGGCGACGGATGCTGAGTGGTGCCGCAGGGTGCACCTCGACATCATCGGCCGCATCCCGTCGCTCGTTGAACTGCAGGCGTTTGTCGCCGACTCGTCTCCCACAAAGCGTCCCGATCTCGTTGACCGTCTGCTGGGCGACGACTTCATCGACGACTATGCCCGGAACTGGACCGACGTCTGGACCACCGTGCTGATCGGCCGTGATGTTGAGAACGAGATGGTGAGTCGGCCGGGCATGCGGCAGTACCTGCGGCGTTCGTTCTCGAAGAACATCCCGTACGACCGCTTCATGGAAGAACTCGTCACCGCCACGGGGGCCAACGCCAATCGCAAGGATGTGGACGGCTTCAACGGTGCCGCCAATTTCCTGAGTGGAAAGATGGAGGAGAACGGCATTCAGGCCACGGCGAAGACGGCTCAGATCTTCCTCGGCATGCAGGTCCAGTGCACGCAGTGTCACAATCATCCCTTCAACAAGGGAAAACAGAATCAGTTCTGGGAACTCAACGCCTTCTTCCGCCAGGTGCGGTCGCTGCGGCGATTCGACGGCACCAGGGACATCCAGTGGATTGAACTGGTCGATGAGGATTTTCCGGGCGAGGGTGGCAATGCCGAGGAAGCGGAGCTGTATTACGAGCTGCGCAACGGGCTCATGAAAGTGGCCTATCCCGTGTTCGTCGACGGCACAGAAATCTCACGAACGGGCTACGTGCCCCGCACGGTCGAGGGGGCTGGGGAGATTGGTGCGAACCGGCGCCGGGAACTCGCCGATCTCATGAAGGCCAGCCCCCTGATGCCCAAGGCCATCGTGAACCGAATGTGGGGGCACTTCCTCGGATACGGATTCACCAGGCCGATCGACGATCTGGGCGAGCACAATCCGCCGTCCCATCCGGAACTGCTCGACGGGCTCGCCGAGCGGTTTCGGCAGCAGAGCTTCGACCTGAAGGAATTAATCCGCTGGATCGTGCTGTCCCGTCCATATTCGCTTTCGAGCAAGACTTCCAAGGGAAATCAGCGTGACGATCCTTCGCTCGGCGAGAAGCCGAAGTTCACGCACTTCTATCTCCGACAGATGCGGGCGGAGGATCTCTACGAATCGCTCCTGATCGCAACCGAGGCCGACCAATCCCGCGGTGGCGAGGAAGCCGCCAAGAAGAAGGATCAATGGCTCTCGCAGTTTGTCATCGCCTTCGGCACCGACGAAGGCGATGACTCCACCACGTTCAACGGCTCGATCCCCCAGGTCTTGATGATGTTCAATGGCGATCTCATCAAGCAGGCAACGAATACGGGGAAGGGTGGGTTTCTGGATCGTGTGGCGAAAAGCGACATGAAAAACGCCGCCAAGATCACGACGCTCTACCAGTCGGCGTTGGCGAGACATCCTTCGCCCAAGGAGGTCTCGGCTGCCAACGAGATGCTCGTCGCCCGCAAGGGCGACGCCATCGGTGCCCTCCAGGACATCTGGTGGGCGGTCCTCAATTCCAACGAGTTCATCATCAATCACTAAAGCGAGTCCTTCCCAGGAACCATGACCATGTCCAGCATGTTCGATCTTCCGTCCGGCATGAATCGACGCCACTTCATGAGCCACCTCGCCGGGTCGGCGGCGATGGCCGCTCCCGCCGCCGCGTTCACCAACTCCCTGCTTGCCAATGCCACCGATCTGAAGAAGCGGCACAAGGCCGCGATCTTGCTGTGGATGGGTGGAGGCCCCAGCACGATGGATCTCTGGGACTTGAAGCCCGGAGCGCCGACCGGCGGACAGTTCAAGCAGATTTCCACCAGTGCCGATGGCGTCGCCATCTGCGAGCACCTGCCGCTGATGGCCAAGCAGATGCACCACATGTCGATCGTGCGGTCGATGAGCACCCGCGAGGCTGATCACATGCGTGGCCGCTACTACATGCACACGGGCTACGTTCCCAATCCCAACGTGGAACACCCGGGCTACGGGTCCGTGATCTCCCACGAACTCGCCGAGCAGGTTTCCGGTCTGGAGATCCCGCCTTTCGTGTCCGTCGGCAGCGGCAGCGTCGGCCCGGGCTTCTTGGGTATGACGTGGGCGCCGTTCGTGGTCGATTCCAACGGGAATGTTCGCAATCTCGACATGGGCATCGATCCCACCCGGCTGGACCAGCGGCTGAGAATGCTGGAGACGATCGAGAACAAGTTCATCGGCGAGAAGCGCGGCGGTTCGGCCGAGGACCACAAGAAGGTGATCGACAAGACTGTCAAGCTCATGACGAGCAAGCAGATGGAGGCCTTCAAGGTGATGAAGGAGCCGAAGGAGGTGCAGGAGAAGTACGGCACGACCGGATTCGGTCGGGGCTGCCTGCTGGCCCGTCGGCTCGTCGAGGCCGGAGTGCCGTTCGTCGAGGTCGATCTCGGCGGGTGGGACATGCACGCAGATATCTTTCCGACGCTGGCGGATCGGAAGCTGCCGGAACTCGACAAGGCGATGGCGGCACTGGTGAGCGACCTGGCGGATCGTGGCATGCTCGACGACACTGCGATCATCTGGATGGGTGAATTCAGCCGCACCCCCAACATCAACGGCGGCGGTGGCCGTGACCACTGGGCGCGGAGTTGGAGCGTGGTGGTCGGCGGCGCCGGTTTCAAGCGAGGCGTGGTGGTGGGTGAGACCAGTTCCGACGGCAAGGAGGTCGTGACTGAGCCTTACTCGTCGCAAGACGTGATGGCGAGCGTGCTCAAGTCGCTTGGCATCTCGCTGGAGACAACCTTCACGGCGAAGAACGGCCGACCGATGAAGATTGCCAACTCCGGCAAGGTGATCAAGGAGTTGTTCACCTGAGCGGCCCGCCGATTGGACAGGCGGGCGGACAGGCGGGCGGGTATCTGGGCAGGCAGGCGGCGGGCGGCATGGCCAGCACCGCTGGAACGGTCCGGCCGGTGCTTCGATTGGTCTGGCCGGTGCTTTTGGAGCAGGTGTTGGGGCTGTCGGTGGGCTTTACCGACAAGTGGTTGGCCGGCAATCTGCTGGAGGGCGCCGAGTATCTCGCGGCCGTGGGCCTCGTCGCCTACTGCCTGGGCTTTCTCCCCGGGCTCTTCGCCGTTCCTGCCGTCGCCGCAACGGCGCTGGTGTCACGGAGCGTGGGGGCGGGCGACCTGCCTGGTGCCCGACGGGCGGCCACGCAGGCGATGCTCGTGGCCGCCGCGCTGACCGCGGCGGTGTTGGGGGTGGTGGCTGTCTGCGGTGACAGTTTCGTGCGGGCGCTCGGCC
>CANHYS010000113.1 GCA_947464585.1 Planctomycetaceae bacterium
ACAAGCTGCGTTACAACCCCGGCCATCTCTACCATCACGAGCCGACGAAGCCGTGGCAGGACAAGGTGCGGGTCATCGCCGACGTGGCCGCCAAGAACGACTGTGCCCTGCGGGTGGGTGTGAACTGCGGCAGTGTCGATCCCGCCAAGAAGGAGCAGTTTGCTGAGGACGATTCAATCGGGCCGATGCTGGCAAGCGCCCTCGAGCACTGCGAGCTGCTCGACTCGATCGGCTTCACGCGATACGCCGTCTCGCTGAAAGACTCCGATCCGAAGAAGGTGATCGAGGTGAACCGACGGTTTGCCGAGGCCCGGCCCGACGTGCCGCTGCACCTGGGCGTGACCGAGGCGGGCATGCCGCCCGACGGCATCATCAAGACCCGGATCGCCTTCGAGCAGCTCATCAGCCGCGGCATCGGCGACACCGTTCGCGTGTCGCTCACCGTGCCCAACGCCGACAAGCCCCAGGAGATCGCCGCCGCGCAGGCGATTTTGAGCGACATCGCGGCGGGCAGGGTGCGGAGTGTCGTCGACTACGGCCTCAGCTCGCTCAACATCATCAGCTGCCCGAGCTGCTCCCGCGTGGAGAACGAGGCCTTCATCGAGTTGGCCAAGCAGGTCAAGGAGATGACGGCCTACGCGAAGGATCATGCCATCACGATCGCCGTGATGGGCTGCCGCGTGAACGGCCCCGGCGAGACCGACGACGCCGACCTCGGCCTCTGGTGCGGCCCGACCCACGTGAACCTGAAGAAGCGTTCGGCCGAACTTGGGGCCTACCCCTACGATGCGATCCTGCCGAAGCTCCGCGAGGAACTCGACAAGCTGATCGGCGGGCAGGCCTGACATGAGCCACGCTTCATCCCTGCCGATCGTCGATCCTTCGGCCACAGGCGCGGCCTGCGGCAGCGGCCCCGCCGTGATGGCGGCCGCGCAGCCGGTCGACGCGGCCACCTGCCGCGGCACGTTTTCCATGGTGAGCCTCGGCTGCCCGAAGAACCTCGTCGACAGCGAGCGGATGCTCGGCCTGCTCCGCGAGGACGGCTGGCAGCTCGTCGGCGAGCCGCAGGGCTCCGATATCGTGGTCGTGAACACCTGCGCCTTCATCGACGCATCCCGCCAGGAGTCGTATGCGGCGATCAACGAGATGCTCGACCTGAAGCGGTCAGGCGGCACCCGCGGCGTGATCGTGGCCGGCTGCCTCGCCGAGCGGCAGAAGGAGTCGCTGCTCACCGAACTGCCGGGGGTCGATGCCGTGATCGGCGTCTTCTCACGCGACGAGATCGCCCGCGCGGCCGAGCGGCTCATCGGCGGCCTCGGCGACCAGCGAAGCATCTTTCGCCCCGCCCCCGCCCGCGCTCTCGACGACTCGGGCCGGATGCGGGTCACGCCGCGACACATGGCCTACCTCAAGATCTCCGAGGGCTGCGACCGCACCTGCACCTTCTGCGCGATCCCGAAGATGCGGGGCAAGCACGCCACCAAGCCGATCGAAGAGGTGATCCGCGAGGCCCGCGAACTCGCCGCCGACGGCGTGAAGGAGCTGGTGATCGTCGCGCAGGACACGACCTACTACGGCATGGACCTCTACGGCGAGCCCAGGCTCGTGGAACTGCTCGAAGAACTCGAGAAGGTGGACGGGATCCAGTGGATCCGGCTGATGTATCTCTACCCGATCCACTTCACCGATCGCCTCATCGACAAGATCGCCACCAGCCCGAAGATCATCCCCTACCTCGACATGCCGCTGCAGCACGCCAGCGATCCGGTGCTCAAGCGGATGCAACGGCGTGTGGCGCGGGGGCCGACGGAGGAACTGCTCGCGAAGCTGCGGAGCCGGATTCCCGGCCTCGTGCTGCGGACGACCTTCATCACCGGCTTCCCCGGCGAGACCCGCGAACAGTTCGAAGAGATGGTCGCCTTCGCAAAGCAGTGGAAGTTCGAGCGGGTGGGCGTGTTCACCTATTCGCTCGAGCCCGACACGCCGGCAGCGAGGCTCGACGGCCACATGCCCGACGACGAGAAGGCGGCACGGCGAGATGAGCTCATGGAGGTGCAGCAGGCGATCGCCCACGAGCACACGCGGCGTCAGATCGGCAAGACGCTTGACGTGATCATCGACCGGCAGAGCGAGGAGCGCGAGGACGTGTGGATCGGAAGGACGCAGGCCGACGCGCCCGACATCGACTGCGTCGTCTATGTGACCGCGCCGGGGAGTTCGGCTGCGCGGCCGCTCACGGGACGGATCCTGCCGGTGGAGATCGTGGCGTCGAGCGGCTACGACCTTGCGGGCGTGCCAAGTGAGGCGGGCTAACGCTGCTCGTTGTGAGATTTGCTGACGTCAAGCGTATTGGTTCGCCGGCTGCGGCATGCTCGTCGCCGGCGGATTGCGATCCCCCGGCTTACGCCGGGGGCTTTTATGGGAGCACAGGAATCCCCTGGCTTACGCCGGGGGCTTTTATGGGAATGTTTATAAAAGCCCTGAGCGTGAGCGACGGGATTGCCCCGGCTGGCGATCCCCTGGCTTACGCCGGTGGCTTTTTGTCGTCCGAACATTCCATGCCGAACGCCACCGCGACGTAACGTATTGCTACCATGCAGCAAGCTGATTCACTGAACCGTGTTTGGACGGTGCCGAACATGCTGTCGGCGGCGCGGCTCGTCCTCGCGATCGTGCTGTTTGGCGTGATCGAACAGGAGCGGTATGCCGCGGCGACGGTGCTCTTTCTCGTAGCGGCCTCGACCGACTGGGTCGATGGTTGGTGGGCGCGGCGGTTTCATCAGGTGAGCCGGCTCGGGAGAATCTTCGACCCGCTCGTCGACAAGGTGATCGTCTGCGGCGGTTTTATTCTTTTAGCGGCCCGGGGCGGTGCATCGGCGATCCTGCCCTGGATGGCGGTGGTGGTCGTCGTCAGGGAACTGGTGGTGACCGCCGTCCGCGCGGAGATGGAACGCACCGGGCATGATTTCTCGGCGGCGTTCTCCGGCAAGCTGAAGATGGTGCTGCAGTGCGCGGCGATCGCGCTTGAGCTTGTGGCGCGGGCCGCGCCCGAGTGGTCGTTCGGAGGCATGGGCGTGCGGACACTCGCCGTCGCGGTGGCCTGGGCGGCGGTGGCTTTGACGGTCTGGTCGGGCGTGGAATACCTGGTCGCTGCCCGCGGCATGCTCACAAAGCCGGAGCCCGGGGATGGAGATCGAGGCTGATGGAGATCGAGATTCCTGACGTGGCTCCCGGGACGTCTTCCGTTCAGGAGATGATGGCCACCCTCGTGCTGGCCGCCTGCGGCTTCGGTGCGAGCCTGGCCGTGGCATGGCTGATCGCGCGGCGGGCCCGACGCGGGCTTCCGGCAGTCGACACGCGGCCGCATGCCCCGGTTCCCTGGAAGGGATCCGATGTCGTCGCAGCGACGCTCTCCTTTCTCGGGTTTCAGATGCTCGCCGCCGGGAGCATGCCGGCCGATGCGTCGTTGCAGATGAGGCTGGCCGCCGGCAGCATCGCCATGCTCGCCGCCACGGCCGTGTCCGCAGCGCATCTGCTGCTGCAAGGCGTGGGATGGCCGGCCCTGGGATTCGGCCTGGGCCGGCTCCACGACGACATGCGGCTTGCGGTGGCAGGGCTGGTGCTGCTGCTCGCGCCGCTGTTGGGCCTGGCCGCGGTGCTCGACCGCTTCGTTCCCTATCACCATGCGATCGTCGACTTTCTCAATATCCATCGCGATCCGCTGTCGATCGGTCTGGTCGTCTTCGCGGCCGTGGTCGCTGCCCCTGTGGCTGAGGAATTCCTGTTCCGACGGGTATTGCAGGGGTGGCTGGAGAGCTGGCTCGACCGCTCGCTTGATCGAGATGAGCAACGGTGGGGCGGGGTGACGGCCATCGTGCTCTCGTCCCTGGCCTTTGCGGCGGCCCACGTGGGGCAGGGGATGGCCTGGGTGCCGCTCTTTTTCTTCGGCCTGGTCGTCGGCTACCTGGCCCGGCAGACCGGTTCGATCGTGCCCGGGATCATCCTGCACGGCCTTTTTAACGCCGTCAGCGTGGCCCTGGTGCTCGTGCAGGTGGCGGCTCCCGAGATGGCAGGAGGGGGTTGAACGGGGGGGGATGGCCGAAAAGCCGTCCCAGTGTGACGGGTGGTGAATCCTGTCCGGGGTCGGAACCGATCTGGATGAACGGGCCAGGGTTCGCGAGAATTCGGGCACGCGGTGCAGGGACGCACCGCCGAGAAGTCAGGGATGGGCTGTCGATGCGCCGTTCGCTCACCACCCAGGTCGTCGATCGGATCGCCTACGTGGCGGTCCGCGTGGCTATCTGCGTCATCCAGTCCCTGCCGCGGAGCTTTTGCGAGCGGTTCGCCCGCGGGGCGTCCAACTTCCTGGCCAACCGGGTGAAAATCCGGCGGCAGGTGGTCCGCGAGAATCTCCAGCAGGCGTTTCCCGAGTGGACGCCCGAGCAGGCCCGCGAGACGGCCCGCGGCATGTGGGAGCATCTGCTGCTGATGGTGATCGAGATCGCCCACTCCGAACGGGTGATCCGCAAGACGACCTGGCGGCGGCATCTGCGGATCCACGGCATGGAGCGGTTTCTGCGGGAACTCTGGGCCGACCGTCCGAAGGTGATTCTCTCCGGCCACTATGGCAACTTCGAGATGTCGGCCTTCGTCTTCGGCCTGTTCGGCTTTCGCATCTACTCGGTGGCCCGCGAACTCGACAACCCACTGCTCGACCGGTTCGTGACGAAGTTTCGCGAGGCCCGCGGCCAGATCATTCTGCCCAAGAAGGGCAGCGCGCCCGACGTGGCGCTCGTGCTCGAGAACAATGGCGTGATCGGCCTGCTCGGCGATCAGGCGGCCGGACCCAAGGGCTGCTGGGTCGACTTCTTCGGCCGGCCGGCGAGTGTGCACAAGGCCATCGGCGTGTTCGCCCTGTCCTCGTCGGCGCCAATGATCGTCTGCTCGGCCACGCGGCGTCGGCGACTGTTCGACTACGACCTGCGGCTGGAGGGGGTCGCCGACCCGGCGGAGGGAGGCCCCGAATCGGCCGACCTGAAGGCGATTTCGCAGTGGTATACGTCGTTGCTCGAAAAGGTGATCCGCCGCGCCCCGTCGCAATACTGGTGGGTGCACCGACGATGGCGGGGAGGCCCTCCAAAGGCTACAGTGGCGCGTGCCGCCGCGTGAGTCCCTCCCCCCGCCTTGATCTTCGTTCGGCTCGATTGTTTTGACATGAGCGACTGGATCCCGATCGCCGACGTTGCTGAATGCCCGCCAGGCGCGAGCATCGAGCGATTGGCCGGTGATCGCATGGTGGCCATCGCCAACGTCGACGGCACGTTGCACGCGATCGACGGCCTCTGTCCGCATCAGGGCGGTCCGCTCGGCACGGGAGCCCTCTGCGGTACCGTGCTGACCTGCCCTTGGCACGGCTGGCAGTTCGATGTGACGAGCGGCCGGCACCGTTTCAGTGCCACCGTGCGGCAGACGGTGCACGAGATTCGCGAGGAAGCGGGCCGGATCTATGTCCGGCTCGCCGGCGACGGCTCCGCAGCGGAGTCGCCCGCGTGATCGAATTCCGCTGCTTCCGCAACGACGATCCACCGAAGCTGGCCGACATCTGGAGGTCGGCCGACCTGGGACCGTCGGCGATGCAGCCGATGACATCCGCGCTCCTCGAGGCCTGCGTCTTCTCGAAACCCTATTTCGATCGGGAAGGGCTCATCGTCGCCATCGACGACGGCCGCACGGTCGGTTTCGCCCATGCCGCCTTCGGTCCGAATGCCGATCATTCGGCGATCGACACGGCCGTGGGTACGACGCTGCTGATTGTCGTGGTGCCTCATGCCGAACAAGAGCGGATCGGCGCGGGCCTGCTCGAGCGCTGTGAAGACTTTCTGCGGCGCCGCGGCGCGACAACGCTGCTGGGCGGCGGCTCGGCCGAGATGCGAAGCTTCTATCTGGGGCTCTACGGTGGCGCCGACCTGCCGGGAATCCTCGACTCGACGCCCTGCATGCAGGAGATCTTTCGTCGGGCGGGGTATGCCGAGGCGGAACGGATCGGCGTGCTGCGACGTCCGCTGGCCGGATTCCGTCCGCCGGTGAACCGGCTGCAGATGGCGATTCGGCGGGCGACGACGCTGCGTGTGATCGACGAACCGGCGCGGCGGACGTGGTGGGAGGCGGCCACCACGACGGGGATCGCGCTGCGACGCTACGAGCTGCGTGGGGCTGGTGACGATCTCCTCGGCACGGCGTCGTTCTGGGACATGCAGCCATTGGCGGCGGCCTGGGGCGTGTCCGCGGCGGGATTGATGCACGTCGGCATCGAGGGAGCCAGACGCCGGCAGGGCCTGGCCCACTACCTCGTGGCCGAGTCGTTGCACGACCTGGCGCAGGAAGGGGTGACACTGGCCGAGGCGCACGTCACGCTTGCGAATGAGCCGGCGCTGCACCTCTTCACGAAGCTCGGCTTTGAGACCGCCCAATGCGGCACGCTCTTCCGCAAGGCTTGAGAAAGGTGTCGGCGGATCACTTCGGCGGCGGGATGAGCGATTCGAGATGCTCTCGGAGCGTGGTGGCGAGATCGGCGCTCAGGCCCTCCGTGTGCCGGAGCCTCGCCGAGAGCGGGGCTGTCTGGCCGTCACGGCGGACGTCGGTGAGGTAATCCTGCAACAGCCGACGCCGCTGTGGCGTGGTGTTGAGCAGCCAGTGCGTCCAGCACCAGGCCTCGGCGTAGTGGTCCTGCGACAGTTCGCCCGCCGACGCCAGAGCCTCCATCCTGTCGATGTCGGGCCGCCACGTGCCCTCGAGCAGCCGGCGCGAGAGATGGGCCACATGCGCCGCGTGGATGCCGTGCTCACTG
>CANHYS010000114.1 GCA_947464585.1 Planctomycetaceae bacterium
GGAGCCTCGCACTCTCTTCCCGGTTCGCCCTGCGGCATTCGATCGGCCGCTACGAAGAGATGATGCTGGAGTGCCTGGCGGACAAGCCGCACCAGTCGTCGTAGAGTGCGCTGGGCCCGGGCGCACGGGAGCGGGCGAGGGGCCTCGTTCGAGAGCCGATCAACCGTAGAGATCGATCGCCTGCACGATCTCGTCGAGCCGGTTGCTCACGCTCACGGCGCGGTTGGCGAAGCTCGCCCGGCTCACGCCCCGGCTACCGAGCACCTCGTTGAAGAGCTTCTGGTCGGTGGTGTGGTAGGCCACCGTCGCCGTCGGATCCTTGAGCTGGTGGCCCGTGAGGATGCAGACGACCCGCTCGTCGCGGCCGATCACCCCTTCGGCCACGAGCTGCTTCGCGCCCGCCACGCTCGCGGCGCTGGCCGGCTCGCAGCCCAGGCCGCCGGCGCCCACCTGGGCCTTGGCGTCGAGAATCTCCTGCTCAGACACCTCGCGGACCACGCCGTCGCAGACCTCGAGCGCCCGCAAGCACTTGTTGAGATTCACCGGGCGGTTGATCTCGATGGCGCTGGCGATCGTGTCGGCCCGCTTCTTGTCGCGGTCGAGCTCGTCGTAGTAATGGCAGGCGGGCGAGAGATCGGCCCGGCCGCCCTCCCAGCGGAGCCCCCGGTTGTGATAGAGCTCGTAGAGGGTGTTGGCGCCGGCGGCGTTGATCACGGCCAGCCGGGGAATGCGGTCGATCAGGCCGAGCTTGCGAAGTTCGGCGAAGGCCTTGCCAAAGGCGCTCGAGTTGCCAAGGTTGCCGCCCGGCACCACGATCCAGTCGGGCACCTCCCACCCCATCGACTCGAGCACCCGATACATGATCGTCTTCTGGCCTTCGAGCCGGAACGGGTTGACGCTGTTGACGAGATAGATGCCGAGCTTGCCGGCCACTTCCTTGACGCGGGCCATGGCGTCGTCGAAGTCGCCTGCGATTTGGATCGTCAGCGCGCCGTAGTCGAGCGCCTGCGAGAGCTTTCCGTAGGAGATCTTTCCGGAGCCGATGAAGATGATGCCGCGCATCAAACGGGTGACGGCGCAGTAGACGGCCAGCGAGGCGCTCGTGTTGCCCGTCGACGCGCAGGCGGCGCGACGGGCCCCGATCATGCGGGCGTGAGTGAAGGCCGCCGACATGCCGTTGTCTTTGAAGGAGCCCGACGGATTGAGCCCTTCGTATTCGAGAAAGAGCCGGCCAGGATTCATGCCGATGTAGCTGCCCACGCCATCGGATGCCGCCAGCAGTGTCTGTCCCTCGCCGATCGTCACCACCGATTCACGGGGCGCGTAGGGAAGCAATTCATGAAACCGCCAGACGCCGCTATAGGCGAGCGGGTCGCTCCGCCGCATCCACTTCCGCTCGAAGACCTCGAACGATGTGGGGGGCCGGATCCGCTCCCAGTCATATTCCACGTCGAGCAGGTTGCCGCAGGACGGGCAAGAGGTCAGCACCTCGTCAACCGAAAACGTGGCGCCGCAGACAGGCGAGATGCACTGCTGAAACGCGAGATCGGTGCGAGAGGCGACAGCCACGGGGTGGAACTCCGGGAAAACCACAACACTATAGAAAGGCAGACCCTTACGCACATTGTCGGCATGGGCACACCGACGGCTGTGGGAAGAGTTTTCGCGGCGGATCGGCATGGCAACCGACGCCCGCAGACCCCAAGACTAGGTCAAGGTTTTCCGGCCAGCAAGAGTTTTCGGGGGCAGTCGGGCGGGCACTGGTCGCGCCGGAGCCACCGGATCACGGCCGGCAAACCTGCCAGTTTGACAGCCGGTGGCATCGTACGTTATTCTAAGGGGCTTGGCTGAGCGGGAGGCCGGTTCCGAGCTAGAGGCGGCGCAGGACGGCTCCATCAGAAAGACAGCGGGGAATACCCTCATGAAGTCGGCGGAAACCAAGGCGTTCAAGGCAACGCTCCTGGCCATGCGGGCCCGGTTGCGCGGCGATGTCACCACGATGGCCGATGCGGCCCTGCGGAAAACCCGTTCGGAATCGAGCGGCGACCTTTCCAGCATGCCGATCCACATGGCCGACATCGGCTCCGACGCCTACGAGCAGGAATTCACGCTCACCCTGATGGCGACCGAGGAAGACACGCTCGACCTGGTCGAGCAGGCCCTCGAGAGAATCCGCACCCGACGCTTCGGCACCTGCGAGGAGTGTGGCGGCGTGATCGCCAAGAAGCGGCTGGAGGCGATTCCGTTTGCCCCGACCTGCATCCGCTGCGCCGAGAAACTGGAGAACGGCGGGTTTGGCAGCGGCTCGGCCGGTCGGCCGCGGCAGCCTCGCTAACTGGCCTACTGGTTTCATGCCCCACCACCGCGGCTGGTTCACATTTGTCGCCATCGCGATCGTGGCCGCGGTGGCTGATCTGGCGACGAAGTCGTCGATCTTTGCCCGGCTCGGCATGCCTGGTGAACGACCCGGCATCGTGCTGGTGCCCGGCATGCTGTCGCTCGAGACGAATCTCAACGAGGGCGCCCTCTTCGGCATGGGTCAGGGACTCGGCGTCGTGTTCGCGGCCGTCTCGCTCTGCGCCATCGGCGGCATCCTCTGGATGGTCTCCCGCCCGGCCACGCGGAGCGATCGCTGGCTGCTCGTGGCCCTCGCCCTGATCACCGGCGGCATCATCGGCAACCTCTACGACCGTGTCGGCTTGCCCGGCCTCACCTGGCATGCGCCGCTGGAGCGGCAGGGCGAAGCGGTGCTGGCGGTTCGCGACTGGATCCACTTCAAGCTCGAGGGGATCATCGACTGGCCGATCTTCAACCTGGCCGACACATGGCTCGTGATCGGGGCCGGCCTGATGCTGCTGCTCTCGCTGCGTCCCCAGCCGGCCGTTGATGGAGAGGCTGCACCATGACAAGCACGCCCAGCACGACCAGCCGGCCACTCGATCCACGGCTCGCCGGCGACGTGTCACGCAGGCTTGAGACCGCCCTTGCCGCGGTGCGTCTGGCGGCACCAACGACGCTCCGCTGGTTCAACGCCGCCGATCTCGCGGTCATCGAGAAGGACGACCGCTCACCGGTCACGGAGGCCGATCGCGCCGCCGAGGCTCAGCTCCGCAGCCACCTGCTGGCCGCCTTTCCGCAGGACGCGTTTCTCGGCGAGGAGACCGGCGTGTCGTCTGGCACGTCGGGCTTCGAGTGGGTGGTCGATCCGATCGACGGCACAAAGTCTTTCATTCGAGGCGTGCCGCTCTACGCGATGCTCGTGGGCTGTCGGCACGAGGGCAGGGGAGTGGTCGGCGTGATCGCGATCCCGGCGCTCGACGAACTGGTCTATGCCGGTGCGGGCGGCGGGGCATGGCACGTGGCCGGTGGGGCTGAACCGGTGAAGGCCCGCGTCTCTCGCCGCAGCCGACTCGCCGAGTCGCTCCTCTGCACCAGCGACTTCACATCCTTTCGTCGCCGACCCGACGGCGCCACTCGTGGACAGGAAGCCCGTCGTCGGCTCGAGGAGGCCTGCCTGCTGAATCGGACCTGGGGTGACGGCTACGGCTACCTCTTGGTGGCCACCGGCCGGGCCGAAGTGATGATCGACCCGATCATGAACGCGTGGGACGCCGCGGCGGTGGAAACGGTCGTCACCGAGGCGGGCGGGCGGTTCTCCGATTGGGAGGGCCGGCCACGGATCGATTCCGGCGACGGAGTGGCCACCAACGGCCTGGTGCACGAGGAAGTGCTTAGACTCGCGACGGGATAACCATTTCAGCGGCTCATCTTGCGAAAAACGGCCAAATGGCTATCCTCTGGGCTTCGGTCTGATCAGTTTTCCCTTCTTTCAACGAGTTGTTCCCGTGGCACGTTCCTGTCAGGTCTGCGGCAAGGGTTTTTCGGTCGGCAACCAGGTCACCATTCGCGGTAAGGCGAAGTACCTCGGCGGCGTCGGCACGAAGGTCACGGGCATCACGCGTCGGAAGTTCAAGCCGAACCTGCAGCGTCTCCGCGTCACGCTCGCTGGCACCAACACGAGCATGCTGGTCTGCACGCAGTGCATCAAGGGCGGCAAGGTCGCGAAGCTCGTCCGCCAGAAGCCCTTCCGGCTTCCGACCGTCGAAAAGGCAAAGCCCACTGCAGAGGAAGCGGTGCCGTCGGGTCCGCGGGCACGGCCCTGATCGAGCACGGCCTGAGCCGTGGGCGGCAACCCCGCCGCCCTGCCGGGCCTTGGCAATCTCCACCAGCCAATCTACGAGACTGCGAAAGAACCGAGCGCACGCGTGACCACTCCACCGCAGCCGCTGACGGCGAAGGATGTCGCAAAGGTCGGCCTGCTCGCGCGGCTGGCGCTCTCTGAATCCGATCTCGAGCGGATGACCGGCGAACTCTCGAAGATCGTCGGCTTCGTGTCGATGCTCGGCGAACTCGACACGTCCGACGTGGCACCGCTGGCCCATCCGCTCGATACGCAAAACGTGTTCCGTGACGACGTGCCGGCCGCCTCGCTCTCCACCGCAGAGGCCCTGCAATCGGCGCCGCGGCACGACGGCGCATGCTTCCTCGTGCCGGCCGTCTTGGGCGACTCGGGAGCGGCGTAGCCGCCGACCGTTCCGCCCGTCACCGTCGCCTGCTGCCACAGTCCCTCGCATCGTCTCCATTCGCTGCCGCACGAGCATCCATGCAACCTCTCGAAATGTCCGCCGTCGATCTGGTCGCCGCCCTGCGGCAGGGCGACATCACGGCCGTGCAATGCACGACGGCGTTTCTTGACCGGATCGAGGCCACCAACGGCACGATCAACGCTTTCCTGACAGTTGATCGTGAGGGAGCGTTCGCGCGGGCGGCCGACATCGACGCCCGACGGAAGGCTGGCAAGCCGCTGGGAGCCCTCGCCGGCCTGCCGGTGGCCCTCAAAGACGTGCTCTGCACCACCGACATGCCCACCACCTGTGCGTCGAAGATGCTGAAGGGCTTTCGGCCGCCCTACGATGCCGACGTGGTCGCCCGGCTGCGGCGGGCCGATGCGGTGTTCGTGGGCAAGACCAACATGGACGAGTTCGCGATGGGCGGCTCGAACGAGAATTCTGCCTTCGGCCCGGTTCGCAACCCGTGGGACCTGTCGCGTGCCCCAGGTGGCTCAAGCGGCGGTTCGGCAGCCTGCGTGGCGGGCGACATGGCCCCCGTGGCGATCGGCTCCGACACCGGCGGCTCGATCCGTCAGCCCGCCGGCCTCTGCGGCATCACCGGACTCAAGCCGACCTACGGCCGCGTCAGTCGCCGTGGCCTGGTCGCCTTCGCGTCGAGCCTCGACCAGATCGGCCCGATGGCCCGCAGCGCCGCCGACTGCGCCCTGATCATGGAGACGATCGCGGGGCACGATCCGGGCGACTCCACCTCGCTGGCCGTCGACGTGCCTCGCTACACCGACCTGCTCGACAAGCCGCTGGCCGGCGTGCGGATCGGCCGCGTGCCCGAACACTACGCCGAGGGCCTCGATCCCGAAGTGGCCAAGGGCGTGGAGGAGGCGTTTGCCGTGCTCAAGGCAGCCGGCGCGACCGTCCACGACGTGCAGCTGCCACACGCGAAGTATGGCATCCCCACCTACTATCTGATCGCGCCCTGCGAGGCGTCGAGCAATCTCGCCCGCTATGACGGGGCGCACTATGGACATCGGGCCGAGCCCGTGAAGGGCCACCGGGCGGAGCCCGCGAAGGGCAATACCACGAAAGCCGGCGGCTTCGAATCGCCGCTCGTCGAAATGTATTGCCGCAGCCGGGCCGAGGGTTTTGGGCCGGAGGTGAAGCGGCGGGTCATGCTCGGCACCTACGCCCTCTCGGCGGGCTACTACGACGCCTACTACGCCAAGGCCCTGCGGGTGAGGCGACTGATCCGGCAGGACTATCTCGATGCCTTCCAGTCGGTCGATCTCATCGGCGGCCCCGTCTCGGCCACGCCCGCCTTCAAGCTTGGCGAAAAGACCGACGACCCACTGGCGATGTATCTCGTCGACCTCTACACGGTGGGCACCAATCTGGCTGGCGTGGGCGGCATCTCATTCCCGTGCGGCTTCACGAAGTCGGGCCTGCCGATCGGGTTCCAGTTGCAGGCGCCGCCACTGGCCGAGCCGCTCTTGCTCCAGGCGGCCGACCGTTTCCAACGGCTCACCGACTGGCACCGCCGTCGGCCCAAGGCTGCAGGGGAGGTGAAGGCATGACGAGCGCCGCACCCTACACCACGATCATCGGCCTGGAAGTGCACGTGCAGTTGATGACCCGCACGAAGCTCTTCTGCGGCTGCTCCACGAAGTTTGGTGGTGCACCGAACACGCAGGTCTGCCCGACCTGCCTGGGCCTGCCGGGATCGCTGCCGGTGATGAACCGGCAGGCCTTCGACCTCGCTCTGCGGGCGGCCTTGGCCCTCGAGTGCACGATCGCCCCGTTCACGAAGTGGGACCGCAAGAACTACTTCTATCCCGATCTGCCCAAGGGCTATCAGATCAGCCAGTTCGACCTGCCGTTTTCGAGCGACGGCACGCTCGAGGTTGTCGATCCGAAGGGGGCCTTCGAGCCGCGGCGTGTGGGCATCATCCGGGTGCACCTGGAAGAAGACGCCGGCAAGAGCATGCACGACGAGGCGGCCGGCACGGGCGACACCCGCATCGACCTGAACCGCGCCGGCACGCCCCTATGCGAGATCGTCACGCAGCCCGACCTGCGAAGCCCACAGGAGGCGCGGGCCTGGCTCAACGAACTGAAGCTCCTGCTTGTCTATCTCGGCGTGAGCGACTGCAACATGCAGGAGGGAAGCCTGCGGGTCGACGCCAACGTCAACCTGCATATTCCGCAGGCCGA
>CANHYS010000115.1 GCA_947464585.1 Planctomycetaceae bacterium
GGAGCGACGTATTCTCCGACCGCGATGGAACCACCGGCGACGGTGTTCACTCCAGCGGCTTCAACCGTAATATTGCCACCAGTTCTAGAGACTGCCATCCAAGCGAGGTTAGATCCGGCTATGAAAGCATTGTTGGGCGAGGTGCTTGGAAAGCTGGTAACGTCGACGTTATTGAAGAACCCCACAACGAAATAGGTGAGGCCTGAATCGGAGGGGACCGTTGGTTGATTGTAACCGTAGGAGAAATCGGTAGTAGCTGCCGAGACGACATTCCCGTAATTGAACTCCAAAGCCGCATTAGTTCCGTTGTTATAGGCGTAATTGGATTCGGTAATGGCGTCACTAAAACGAAAATTGGTGTAGATATTCTGCATCGTGACGCTGTTTGGGCCCCGAGAGCCAGAGCCCGTGAGGGAGGTGCCGTCAAAGTTGAGATACTTCGTCCCGTAGTTACCGTCCAATGTGAATGGTGCATCAAGGCTGACGATGGCAGCTTCCGCAGTGCCTGCGAATGAGGCGAGTCCTGCGGCAAGCACCACAGCAACGCATTTGGCGAAGATGGTTGTTTTCATGGGGTTAGGCTTTTGAGGTTGTGAGTTAATGGGTTCGACCCAACGTAACGTGTACCTCCCCCCTCAGCCCGTTTGCAAGCGACTGGACGCGAGAAAAGGACGAATCGACACTGGCGCGCACGAATCGACACCGGCGCGCACGAATCGACACACCGGCGCGCACGAATCGACACACCGGCGCGCACGAACTGACACGGGGCGGGGACGAATCGGGCAGCCATTACCCAGCCCGGTCGGGACGGCGAGGCAGGATCACCGGCGTGTCGGGCCTCTCAATCCACCCAGCGGCAAGGGAATCAACCCCTAGATACTACTGCTGCACGAACGGTGCCGCACGGCCACTTGTTCGCCTCTGCGGATATGCCACCAACGATGCCCATTCCCGAAACTGAAACTCAGAAAAAAGTTCGACGGCCAACATCCATGAGGGAGCCGACGTCGTTGGGGGGCTTGGGGCCTCGCGTGGTCAGAAAGAAAGTCAGAAGAATCACTTCGGCACGGCGGAAGTCAGACCGACAGCGACCTCATCACGCCCGGCAATAACGCATAACCGCAGAACGACCAAACCCTACGTAGCGCCATCGTCTGCACTCATAATCCCTTGGTCGTGTGTTCGAGTCACACCGGGCCTAGTCCCCTGTTGACTGGGCGGTCCACCATCGCACGCGGCCCTGGTCGGCCAGCGTGCACGCCTACTTGGTTGTGGGGCGATCCACTGTGATGTCAAAACGGGTCGTCGACGGATCGACCACGAGCTCGATCCCAGACGTGTGCCGCGATGCATACTTCTCATCAATCAGCTTGTTGTAGCGCGGCGAGTACGGTGCACCGCCCGGAATCTCTTCCTGAGCAAACAAAATGCTGACCTTGTAGGAACCCGGTGGAATTCCGCGACCATCTTTCTCAACCCCGATCGCATAACTCCCATCTGGCTGCAGGGTCCCACGAGCCATGAGCTTGTCGTTGTCGAGGCAGACAATGCCTCGTGTCAAAGGGCTTCCGTCGTCCGAAAAGGTGACCTTGCCCCTCACGTTCACCCGATTGGCATCACCGCACCCCAACGCGACCAGTGCCACAACAACAACGATGGAATGCAGGTGAAAACGCATGTCTGATACTCCTTGTCATTCATAAAACTAGATAGCCGCCGTCGGGCAGTACCTGCCGCGAGTCATCTTGGTCGGACACACCGGCCGTCCGACGCGTGATGCACGAGGGGATTTCTAGGGGATCTGCACAGGGTTCCCATCCTTGGGGTTGGCCAGCCTCTGGAGAACGTCCCGAGGTGTCGATATCGAGAGTCCGCGCACCGAGCCGTCACCGAAGACGAAATTGCATGTGACCGCGTGAGCACTACCGAACCAAGTTGCGGGCTCGGAAATATTCGTGTCGTCCGACCTGGCCGCGATGGTCTGCCCAGCGCTGTCAAAAGTGCGCGCGACCTGCTGCACCAATGCCGCTGGAAACGAACCCAAGTATCCGCAATCGCCATAGCCGCCGTCACACAATCCAGTGGGACGCGAAGCGGCGAAGTGTTTTTCACCGAACAGCATCTGGTTGCTGGTTCCGTCTGACCACCACCCGAGGCCGTCTCGCGGGGTCCACTTCGTAATCGTGCTTTCGTTCGTGAGCCAATCAGAGTTGGCAACCCGAAAAGGATGGCGACCGAGATATCGGGGATCGGGGAATCGCCACCATTCCGCCCCCGTATCACCGACCGCCACCATCGCGTAATCCGTCAGACCGCCCGGAAAGTTTCCCACCGTCGCGGTTGAATCAAAGACGGCGGGCGCTGTTCTCCGCGACGGGCAAATGTAGGTCGATACGCTGCCAAAGGCTCTTTTGGTGCTGGCAGACAGGCCCGCCCACCACGTATGAGGACCTCCATCGACAAGTGCCTTCTTGTTGTTCGACACGCCCCACTGGTCGACGCCTGTGCCGATGGCGTCGTAAAGAACCTGCTGCTCCATATAGGGATACAAAAGCGGGAAGATCGTCATCGATCGGGGTGCAATCGCTCCGGGAGGGATTTTGCTCTGCTGACTGATATAGGTCTGCACCGCGAGCCCGATCTGCTTGAAGTTGTTTGCGCACGAATTCATCCGGGCTGCCTCACGAGCCGACTGAACGGCCGGGAGCAGGAGCCCGACGAGCACCCCAATGATTGCGATCACCACGAGCAGTTCCACGAGAGTGAAGCCGTCCCTGCGCGAGTGGGCGAAGCGTCGGGAGTGCCCGGTCACACGATTGAAAAGCAACATGGGAGTTCCTTCTTGAGAAAACAGAATGCGAATGATGATGCGCCAGAACTGCCGAGCCTACACAGGCGTTTGTGCCCATCGATAATTGAGGCGTCGGCAAATGCACCGGCGAGGGATGCCGACCCGCCCCTCTTTCACATCGTATCTTTCCGATCGTACCTGCGATCAAGCTGCGGACCCATTGCCAATTCATGACACAAACCATTGCAAAATTCGCTTGTGTGCCCGCGGTGCGGTGTTGACCGGGAATGATCGGCTTACACTGAGTGAAATGCACCGCACAGTCATAAAACAGGGCAGCACCGTGCTTCGCTTGCTCGCGACGATGGTCGCCTGTGGCGGTGTGATGGCGACGCTTTCTCCCGTACGGTCGGCGGCGTCGGCCTCAGACCCCGACCTTGTGGTTCGCAGTTTCCTGGCTGATCCGCCCATCTGTCGTGCAGGCCGACCGATCGGACTGACGGCCGTGGTCGTGAACAACGGCACCGTCGATGCGGACGTGACCGCCTCCCTCTCGTTGCCGCCAGGTCTGCGATTGGTCGCTCCGACGGCTCCGACTTCGATCCGCATGGTGGCCACCGAAGGGGAGCGCAGGCTCCATTTCGTCGTCGAAGCTGCAGCGGGTGGCCCAGCGGAGATCGGCCTCGACCTTTCGATTCACGGCACGATCACGACCCGTCACCCTTTGAGAGTCACTTTTCTGCCGCCTCTGGCAATCGAGCAACGTGAGTTTGTGCCGTCCCCGAAGCCCGTCGCGACGGACATCCTCGTTGGCGCGATTCACTGCCCGATCTGGGAAAGTGATCGGGTGGATCTGTGGCGGGGCGTGCTCCGGCATCCCGAGCGTCTTCCTGCGCTCGGGCTGTACGCCCAGGAAAATCCCCAGGTCGCCGAGTGGGAGGCGAAGTGGGCACTCGAGCATGGAATCTCGTTTTTTGTCTACTGTTGGTACCGACGCGGTCAGGGCGTGGCGGTGCAAACACAGTTCGGTCGCGGCCTTCACGAGGGTCTCTTCAGATCGCGGGTCGCCGAAACGATGAAGTTTGCGATCTTGTGGGAAAATCAGGACCAGGGGATTGGCGGTGTCGCCGGCGAGCCCGACCTGATGCACAACCTCGTGCCCCACTGGATCGAAAACTTTTTCAAGCGGCCCAACTATCTCACGATCGACGGCAAGCCGGTACTCTTCGTCTACGATACCGAGAATTTCATCCGGGACCTCGGCGGCTTGGAGCAGGCGGGGCGGGCGATCGAGGCGATGCGAGCCGCCTGCCGAGCCGCTGGCTTCGCCGGGCTTACGCTCATTGGCGAGTACCGTGGGTTCGTGCCCGCGACGCTCGACCGGATGCGGGATCTCGGCGTTGACGCGTCATTCGCCTACTGCTGGCACCTTCCCGGGAGCCCCGACCCCGACACGGCCGCTGCTGGGCAGCTTCAAGCGATCCGCACCATCCGCGACCGTGGCGTGCTTCCAGAGGTGGTGACCGTGTCGCAGGGCTGGAGTGGCTGGCACGACGAGGACACCGTATGGTCGGTGCCCCCCGATCGATTCGAGCGGCTTCTGCGTGAGGCGAAAGAGATCGTCGCCACGTCTCCCAAGGAGTCCCTCGGCAGTCGAATGATCCTGCTCGACAACTGGAATGAATGGAGTGAGGGACACTTCATCGCGCCGTCACGGAAGTACGGCTTCGGTTATCTCGACGCCGTGCGCAATGTGTTCGCCACGGAACAGACCGACCACGTCGATCTCCTTCCGGACGACATAGGCCTCGGGCCCTACGACACGGCTGCGCGGGCAGCGCTCGCCCGCCGTGACGAATTGCGGCCGTTCCTGACGCGACGAATCACGACCGCCCCGGCGGCCGCCGGCCTCGTCGGCTGGTGGAACTTCGACGAGCCGCCCGATACGCCGGTGGCCTTCGATGCATCGGGCCACCGGCTTGGCGGCGAGTTGCTCGGTGTTGGCCGGGTGCCGGGAGTCACCGGTGGCGCGATCGAGTGCGCGGGGGGCGTGGTCGTGGTCCCGGACGACCCGCTCCTGTCGGTTCCAGATGGAATCACGATCGATTGCTGGGTGAAGAGCGACGTGCCGGAGCAGCATAACCGCTGGCTCGTGAACCGCGTCCAGGGCGGTGGCGTCGAGACGGGCTACCGGCTTGGCATGCTCGAAGGCAAACCCTGTTTCGAGGTGCCGCAGACGGCGTGGAGTCACCATCTCACTGCTCCCGAGCCCTTGCCGCTCGGACGCTGGGTGTATCTGGCCGGGACGTTTGACGGGCAAACGATGCGTCTTTATGTGGATGGCGCCGAGGTCGCGGCGCTCGAACGCCCCGGCCCGGTCAAGCGGAGCCATTTCGATCTCATGATCGGCGGTTTCGCGCCGCGAACCCGGGCACACTTCCAGGGCCATCTCGATGAAGTGAGGCTCTTTTCCCGCGCTCTGGCGGCGGCTGAGATCCGGGCGTATCGAGACTCCCTCTCTGGCGCTGACCGCACTGGCGACCGGTAGGAGACCGGCTCTTTTGTCGCATCATTCACGATATCGAGCGGGACTGCGGCCGACCCAGCGCTTGAAGGCGCGGGAAAAGACCGACGCATCCTCGAAGCCGATCTGACGGGCGATCGATTCCACCTTATCGTCTGTCGCTGCGAGCAGGTGCTGGGCCATCTCGATCCGCAGTGATGTCAGATGTTGCATCGGACTTCGGCCGAGATCGCGCAGGCATACCCGGCGAAATTGCTCCTTGCTGGCTCGATAGCGGGCGGCAAGCTTCTCGAGCGTCCAATTTGCGGAGAGGTCGTGGCGGACATCGTCCCATACCGACCAGAGGCGATCATCGACGGTCCACGGCTGGGCGATCCGCCTCGCCTCGCCGTGGGCCAATTCGATCCAATGGTGAATGAGCCGCTGCTCCCTGCCGTCTTCCCACTCGGCCCGCAGACCGGAGAGAATCCTCCATAAGCGGTCGCCATCGCATCGGACGCGAACCGGCGATGCCGCCGACACGAGCGGCCGCACGTGATCGGGCTCGTCGTAGCGAATCCAGGCGAACCGCCATCGCACTCCCGGGACTGCGTGAAAGGCGTTGAGCACACGTGGTGGGGCCAGACACGCGACGCCGGCCCGGCTTGTCTGCCAGCGGCCGTCGAGCAGCATCTGTCCGCGGCCCTCCTGGCACACCATCACGAAGCTGCCCGTGGGCGCGAGCCGGACGCGGCGATATGGCACCGCTGCGTCGGTCATGCCCATGTGCAGGATGCGATGCATCGACAGTTCCGGGCAGTCTTCACGTCGCACCGACCAGAGGCGCGTGCCCGTGCCGTCGATCGATGTTTCTGACAGGTCGAGGTGGATTTCGGTCATGGACCACCTGGGCTTTCCGGCGTAGTCTGCGTACTGCTCTTTTGTAGGTATACCTTCCGAGGCCACACGATGCCGAATCCCTGGACAGGAAAGGGAAATCCCTATACGCGGACCGAGGTGCTCGCGCGTTTGCGTGCCACGCTGCACGCCGGCAAGCCGATCATCGCGGCCGGCGCCGGCACCGGCATCAGCGCGAAGTTTCTCGAAAAGGGCGGGGTCGACCTGATCATCATCTACAACTCAGGCCGCTTCCGCATGGCGGGGCACGGCTCGACGGCCGGCCTGATGGCGTACGGCGACGCCAACGCCGTGGCCATGGAGATTGGCGAGCACGAGGTGCTCCCCGTCGTGGAAGAGGTGCCCGTGATCTGCGGCGTGCATGCCTCCGACCCGAGGCGGCGGATGTGGCACTGGCTCGGCCGCGTCAAGGAGATGGGCTTCTCCGGTGTGAACAACTTCCCCACCCACTGCATCGTGGATGGTCAGTTCCGGCAGATCCTCGAGGAAACCGGAATGAGCTTCCAGAAGGAGGTTGACATGATTGCCCTTGCCCGGCGCATGGACCTCTTCACGATCGTCTACGTTGCCAATGCTGA
>CANHYS010000116.1 GCA_947464585.1 Planctomycetaceae bacterium
ACGACACACAGCGCCGTGAGCGACTTCGGCTCCTACCTCCAGCATCCGGAGAACCGCCGCCAGCTCTCCTTCAATCTCCGCGACAGCGGCTACGACACCTTCGACAGCCAGTCGGAGGGCAAGGCCGGCGAGAACGGGCCGACCCGCCCTGCGATGGAGGCCGCCGGCTGGACGCACCGGCGGATGCGGGTGGCCCGCGAGAAACTCTGGCGTGAGAAGATGGGGGCACGCGATGCGGCCGGACAGCCGGCCCGCCCGATCGATCAGCAGGTCGATGCCGTGCTGGCGGCGACCACGGCCGACGGCAGCAAGCCCGCCACTCCCGCCACAGAGGGTGCGGCAGGCCAGCAGGCCACCGGCGAGGCGAGCGTTAACGGCGGGGCTGCACCCGCAGCAGGAGCCGCCCGCAGTGATCCCTTCCGCGCCGCCCGACCCGAGGAGGGCGACACGATGGACCCGGCCAAGGAGCAGTTCACCGGCATCGTGCCGGGCATCGGGCTGGCGAGCTTCCGCGACTCCGACGGCGTCGACCGGTTTCTCGTGCTACCGGGCGACGACGTGAAGATCACCTTCCCCACTGCCGGCACGCCGCCGAAGGCCGTCAGCGACACCTTCACGATCGTCGACTTCTACGAGAGCAAGATGAGCGAGTACGACTCGAACTTCGTCTTCGTGCCGATCGCGGCCCTCCAGCGGATGCGCGGCATGATCGATCCGCAGACGGGCATCCCGAGCGTCAACTCGATCCAGATCAAGCTCAAGCCGGGCGCCGATCTGAACGTCGTCCGCGACCGGCTGCGGAAGGCCTTCCCGGCCGAGATGTATGCGGTTTCCACCTGGCGTGACAAGCAGGGGCCGCTCCTCTCGGCAGTCGACATGGAGATGGCCGTGCTCAACATCCTCCTGTTCCTGATCATCGCCGTCGCCGGCTTCGGCATTCTCGCCATCTTCTTCATGATCGTGGTGGAGAAGACCCGCGACATCGGGATCCTCAAGTCGCTCGGCGCAGGCTCCGCCGGCATCGCCGGCATCTTCCTGGGCTACGGGCTCTTCCTCGGGCTGGTTGGGGCGGGCGTCGGCCTGGCGCTGGGTCTGGCCATCACCTGGAACATCAACGCGATCCGCGCGGGAGTGGAATGGTGCACGGGCCAGCGGGTGTTCGATCCGTCGATCTACTACTTCTTCAAGATCCCCACGATCGTGAATCCCTTCACGGTGGCCTGGATCATCGTCGGCGCCGTGGGGATCGCCGTGGCGGCGAGCGTGCTGCCGGCCCTGCGGGCGGCCCGCCTCCATCCCGTGGAGGCGCTGCGTCATGACTGACGAGGCGATGCTCCGCGTCTGCGACGTGCGGAAGAGCTACCGCTCGGGTGGCGGCATGCTGGAGGTGCTCCGTGGTGTCGACTTCACGCTCGAACCGGGCGGCTTCGCAGCCGTGATCGGCCAGAGCGGGTCGGGCAAGAGCACGCTCTTGCACCTGATGGGCCTGCTCGACGCACCCGATTCCGGGGAGGTGCATCTGCAAGGCACGCGGATCGACAACCTGCCCGCCGCCCGCCGCGACCGCCTGCGGAACACCGCCATCGGGATGGTGTTTCAGTCGTACCACCTGCTGCCCGAACTCAACGCCCTGGAAAACGTGCTCGCGCCGCTCATGGTGCGGCATGGCGTGATGGAATGGATGCGGGTGCGAGCATCCGCCCGCGAGCGGGCCCGGGACCTGCTCGACCGCTTCGGCCTGGGGGCCCGTCTGCACCACAAACCGCGGCAACTGTCGGGCGGGGAAATGCAGCGGGTGGCGATCGCCCGGGCCCTGGTGACGCAGCCCAGCGTGCTCCTCGCCGACGAGCCGACCGGGAATCTCGACGAGGCTAGCGGGGCCGGCATCCTCGACGCCCTGTGCGAGTTGAACCGCCGCGACGGCCTTTCTATAGTGCTCGTCACGCACGATGCGGCGATCGCCCGCCGCGCGGCCAGAATCGTGCGACTGGCGGCGGGTCGGGTCGCCGATGCGTGAGGCCCGGCAACCGGCCTCCTGCGCATGCGTCTGTCGTATTCACTTCTCGATTTCGTATTCACTTCCTGACACCACTCCAATCCTCCTAGCCCACGGAATCGATCATGCCGCGGATCATCTTCATGAACGACCGTCTCGTGCCGGAGGAAGAGGCCAAGGTCAGCGTCTTCGACCACGGGCTGCTTTACGGCGACGGCGTGTTCGAGGGCTTGCGGAGCTATTCCGGCCGCGTCTTCCGGCTCGACGCCCACCTCGACCGGCTGTGGGATAGTGCCCGTGCGATCGCTCTGGAGATTCCGCTCACGAAAGATGCCGTTGCCAAGGCGGTGAACGACACGCTCGCCGCCAACAAACTGGTCGATGGCTATGTGCGACTGGTCGTCACCCGCGGTGCCGGCAGCCTGGGCCTCGACCCCAACCGCACGAAGAACCCGCAGGTGATCGTCATCGCCGACACGATCAGCCTCTACCCGCGGGAGTTCTACGAGAAGGGGCTGCGGATCGTGACGGCGGCCACGCAGCGGGTGCATTCGGCGGCGCTCTCTCCGCGGATCAAGTCGCTCAACTATCTCAACAACATCATGGCCAAGCTCGAGGGCCTGCAGGCCGGCTGCGTCGAGGCGCTGATGCTCAACCACAAGGGTGAGGTGGCCGAGTGCACGGGCGACAACCTGTTCGTCGTACGGTCAGGCAGCCTGCTCACGCCGCCCCCCGACGCCGGCATTCTCGAGGGCATCACCCGCGGCGCGGTGATGGACCTCGCCCATGCGGCCGGCATCGCCTGCGGTGAAGCGACGCTCACCCGCTACGATCTCTACACCGCCGATGAGTGCTTCCTGACCGGTACGGCGGCGGAGGTGATCCCGGTCGTTGAGATCGACGGCCGCAAGGTGGGCTCAGGCACGCCCGGCCCGATCACGGCCCGGCTGACCGCCGATTTCCACACGCTCGTGCGGCAGTAGCCTCGGCCAGTCCTAACGCCGCGGTGGACGATGTTCCTCGTCGCCAAGCCCCTCGTAACGTGAGACATACCCTGGGTCCCGCGCGCGGACAAGTTCCGCCTGGTATTCGCTCACGACCCGCTTCTGGATCATGTCCCGACAGGCCGCGTTGATCGGGTGGGCGATGTCGGCGTAGAGCCGGATCCGGCCATCGCCATCCCGAGGCGGCTGGCCCTCCATGAGCTTCGTGCCGCACTGGTTGCAGTAGCTGGCCTTGAAGGTGTTCTTGTATCCGCATCCGTGGCAGTGCGCACACAGCTTCCGGCTCGGCATGGCCACAAACGGCCCGTTGGGGCCGACGATGATCTTCAGATCCCGGACCACGAAGGCGGCACTGATCGTGATCGAACAGAATGCCAGCAGTCGCTCCGCGGCGTTTTCAATGAGCTTGATCCGAACCTCGGTGATTTCCATTCCCTCACGCCCCCTTTTCCTCTGCCGGCCGCACCTCCCCAGGCCGCCGACAGTGGACATCCTCAACCAATCACATCGCTTCCTCGCGCATCATGCGCAGGCCGCGGCGGCCAGCGGCTCACGAGCTGTGGGCGCGAGCCTCACGGCAAACACACCGGGCCACCCCGCCATCTCGAGCCTTGCAGCCACGCGCCGCGCCTCCGTGGCCGAACGCATCAGTGCAAAGCAGGCACTCCCGCTGCCAGTGAGCAGCGGGTGCGCCGCGCCGGCCCTCGCAAAATGATCGAGCAGTCGCGCTACCTCAGCACACATCTTCCGCGCCGGCGCTTCCAGACTGTTGTGCATGAGTGGCAGCGCGCCACGGAAACGCCCGGAGGCCAGCGCGGCGGCCAACTGCTGCGACGCCCCACGCCTCGAGGCATCCGGCGTGCACTGTGCGTAGACCGCTGCAGTCGACAGCCCGGCCAATGGCCGCGCGATCACGGCATGGAGCGGAGGCAGTCCAGCCACCGATTCGATCCGCTCGCCGCGGCCCCCCGCGATCGCGGCGCCTCCGGCAAAAAACACCGGCACATCGCTTCCGATCCGCGCGCCGATTTCGGCCAGCCGGTCACGGGAGCAGTCGATGCGCCAGGCCTGCGTTGCTGCCATCAGCACCGCTGCCGCGTCGCTCGATCCGCCGCCGAGTCCCGAGCCCGATGGGATGCGTTTCACGAGATCGATATCGAGACCAGGAGTGCAGAGCGAGTCGGGCGAAGCCGCCAGTCCAGCTTCAACAGCCAGGCTCTGCGCGGCCCGCACCACGAGATTGCTGGCATCGGTCGGCACGTCGTGGGCCAGCGCCGATCCGGCGGCCGTCGCCAGCCTGCCGCCAAACCGCACGCGGAGCCTGATGCCGGGCACGTCCGACACCTGCACACGCAGGGTGTCGTGGAGCGTGACGGGCACCATCAGCGACTCGATCTCATGGAAGCCGTCGGCACGTCGGGCCAGGACCGCCAGCGAGAGATTCAGCTTCGCAGGGGCGCGCACGGACACCGGTTCGGACCGCAGGCTCGACTGAGACGTGAACCCTGGTCGAGTCGACATGGAACACCCACCAAATCCCGGACCTGAAGATCCCACCCCACCGAATTTCGATAGGTGAGCCTAACGCCCGGATGAGGGGGCGGTCAACGAATGAGTGCCCTGACCACCGACACGGACCGTTCGCCCGTATTATGAATTCGACAGCCTGGCCGGTCAGCGCCAGTTGGCGACGAACGCAACGGTCCCGAGCGCCAGAACCAGCCCGATCGCGACCAGCACAGCCAGCAGGATCGCGATGCTGCGGCCCGCCCAGAGGTCTTCTCGGATCATCTCGGTGCGATCCGTCTTGTCGAACGAGGCGTTCCAGATCGGAAAAGCCCGTTCGTCATAGACCCACCGCGTCCGCTCTTCCAGGTTTTTTTCGCTCATGATGTTGCAGCAGGGGGGTCCTGCGGGTGTTCCTGCGTCGGCCGGCCCGGTCGGCGGCCGCTTTTCGCCCAAACATGCGCCCAAATCAGCGACTGGTGTGCGTATGATGGGCCGAATGACCACAGAAATCTACCCCGCCGATTCCGGCGACGCCAGCCGCGTTGAAAACCCCGCGCCGAGCCCGGTTTCGGGCCTGCCCCACATTCTGGAGGGCGACGGCAGTCCGGGCGGCCTGCTGGGCGAATGGCTCAAGGCGCGGGAGCAGCAGGCCTGGCGGGCCAAGGCGATCCGTCGCTGGCTGTTCGGCCGACGGGCAGCATCGTTTGCCGACATGACCGACCTGTCGAAGGACCTGCGGACACAGTTGGAGGGGGGCTTCCGGATCTGGACGACGACGATCGCGAAGCACTCCAAGGCCGACGACGGCACCGAGAAGCTCCTCCTGGAACTCCACGACCGCCAGCGGATCGAGTGCGTACTCCTGCGGGATGGCGACCGCCGCACCGTCTGCATCAGTTCGCAGGTGGGCTGCGCGATGGGCTGCGTGTTCTGCGCGAGCGGCCTCGACGGCGTGATCCGCAACCTCACCACCGGTGAGATCCTGGAGCAACTGCTCCGACTGCAGCTGCTCTTGCCGCCCAATGAACGGCTCAGCCACATCGTGGTGATGGGCATGGGAGAGCCGCTGGCCAACCTCGACCGGCTCCTGCCGGCGCTGGCCACCGCGCAGGATCCCGAGGGCTTCGGCATCTCGCAGCGGAGGATCACTGTCTCGACGGTGGGGCTGCCCAACGCCATCGATCGCCTGACCGAAGAAAACCCGGGCTACCACCTAGCGGTCTCGCTGCATGCCGCCGAGGACGAACTGCGGACCAGGCTCGTCCCGGTGAACAAGTCGATCGGCCTCGCCGATGTGATGGCAGCCGCCGACCGCTACTGGGAGGCGTCGGGCCGGCGACTGACGTTTGAATACGTGCTCCTTGGCAGCGTGAACGACTCGCCCGAAGACGCCAAGCGACTGGTCCGCCTGCTCGGTCGGCGGGCGGCGCTGGTCAACGTGATCCCCTACAACGCCGTGGCCGGGCTGCCGTGGCGGGAGCCAACGCAGGGCTCCCAGGAACGGTTTCTCGACGTGCTCCGAACGGCGGGTGTCAACGTGCAGGTCCGCCGTCGGAAGGGCGCCCGCATCGACGCCGCCTGCGGCCAGCTCCGCCGCCTCGCCGCGCAAGCGTGACGAGAACTACTGCAGCCAGCCGAGCAGCAGCACCGCCGCCAACACCATGCCGAGCATGCCGCCCAGCCACACCGTCCAGTGCACGGTCGCCAGCCGAATCTGCGCCGGATCCTCGTGATGTGTGGCCGCGAAGATCAGGCTGGCCAGGGCCACCAGCGGCAGCCCGAAGAAAATCCCGGGCACCCGGCCTGCCAGCGACGCGAGCAGCGGCGCCTGCACAAGCCACGGGGAAACTGCCATGAGTGTCAGTGCTATCGTCGCTTCCATGCGAGCTTGTCTCTCGTGCAGGTGAGTGTGGGTGAGTAAGGGTGAGTAAGGTTCGGGTGTGTCAGGAAGCGGATTCAGACGCTGACGGGAGTGGGGCCGCGGCCGGGTCGGCAGCGCGGCGTTTCTTTTCGTCCTCTGATGGACCGAGCGGCCCGGCCCAGGCATCGTAGATCACGAGCAGATTGAGCATGCCGGCGAGCATCGTGTAGAGCGTGCCGATCTCGAAGAACTTGCCCAGCTGCCGATGCCACTGGGCGAGTTGATCACGGCGAAATTGCTTCAGCGGTGGCTTGTCGAAGAAGTCGTCGGGCCGGATGTCGGGATCGTGTCGCGCGAGCTGGTCGGCGTAGGACCGCGAGACATACTG
>CANHYS010000117.1 GCA_947464585.1 Planctomycetaceae bacterium
CAGGCAGGCCTGTTGCTGTCGGTGATGAACGGCCTGGTGGGACTGCTCGGGTATGTCTATCAGGTGCTGATGGGCCGGCTCCTGGCACCGGGTGACTTCGCGCTGTTCAGCACCCTCATGGCATTGGTCATGGTGGTGGGTGCACCATTGGGCGCCATGGTCATGCTGCTGGCACGACGCGTGGCCTCCCTGAACGCGGTCTATCGCAGGCAGTCCGTGGCGAGGCTGTATTGGAAGGCCTCTGCATGGCTGGCCGGAGCGGCGGTGCTGTTTTGCATCGGGCTTCAGGCCTGCATGCCGTGGGCGCTCGAGTCTGTGAAATCGAGTGATGCCGTTGCCATGTGGTTGTTTGGTGGGTCCATGGTGTTCGGCGCCGTGGGACTGGTCAACAGCGGTTTTCTTCAGGGGCTCGAGCGGTTTCGCTGGCTCGGTGGCATGGGCGTGGCAGGCGTCATGAGCAAGATCGCGATCAGTGTCGGCCTGGTGATGCTCTGCGGCGGCGGTGTCCGCGGCGCCCTCGGCGGAGTGTTGGCTTCGGCACTGCTGGTCTGGGGGGCCGGCACGTGGGGCCTGCGCCGCGACATTCTTCCGCAGGCCGCTGCCGAGCCGGAGGAGGACGACCGGATGCACCTCCGCGGCGTGCCCGCGGTGGTGGTCGCCAGCGTGGCTTTTGCCGCGATGACACAACTCGACATGGTGCTGGTCAACCGGTATTTCGACAGCGGCCTCGCCGCCCAGTATGCGGCGGCATCGGTCCTGGGCAAGGCGGTGCTCTATCTCCCAGGAGGCCTCGTGCTGGCACTTCTGCCGATCGTGGCGGCGCGGAAGGCCAGAAAGCAGTCGAGCGGCACCATGCTGGGGCAGGCGTTGCTCATCACATTCCTGCTCTGCGGCGCGGCGGCGGTGGCCTACGCCTTGTGCGGAAGGTGGCTGGTGGGCCTGCTCTACGGTGACAAGTATCCCGAAGCTGGCGGCCTGCTGGCCTCGTATGGATTTGCCATCCTGCCCATGGCGCTGGTGATGGTGGCGGAGCACTTTCTCATCGCCCAGGGCCGCGTCGTGTTTGCATGGCTCTTCGTGCTGATCGCGCCCCTGCAGGTGGCGGCGATCCATGTCTGGCACCCCAATCTCCAGGCAGTCATCGGCATCATGGGGCTCTGTGGCACGGTGCTCGCGGTGGCGGGATGCGGCATCCTGCTGTGGGAGTCACGGCGAAACCGCCCGTGAATCGAGCGCCTAAGCCGGGTGTTGACCGAGAAGGTGTTCGGCGATCGTGCGGCTGGGGTGGATCTCGGATGCGATGCCGTCGCGCTTCCATGGAGATGGATCGGCGAGGAATCGATCGATCACGGAGAAGTCCTTCATGCTGAGGAGGGCGTTCTCTCCCAGACCCTCGCGGCGTTCGCTTTCACGGCGCAGGATCAGGCATGCCTTGCCAAGAAAATAACATTCTTCCTGGTTGCTGCCGCCGTCGCTGACGACGAACTCCGCCGCGTTCAACAGCCGTGTGAAATCGAAGTAGGACTGCCTCGGCAGGGCGACGATGTGCGGATTGCCGGTCAGCCGGTCGAGCAGGCCAAGCGACGCGAGCGCCACCTCCGCCGGCTTGTGGAGGATCGCGACGCAGGGAATCTCGGCTGACTTCCTCTCGACGCGAGCGAGCATGCCGTCGAGGAAGGGGCGGTCGAGCAGGTTTTCCTGGCGGTGGCAGACGAACAGGAAAAACCGTGGCGGAACCCGCGACAGGATGTCGTCGTCGGCGCGGTGGGCGAGAGCCAGTCGGAGTGAGTCGAGGAGCGTGTTCTCCTGCGTGTCGATGATCTTCAGGTGCCTGTAGCCTCGCAGGTTGCCGCATGCCCAGGCGCCGGGGCAAAACGCCCAACTGGCGAATCGCGACACTCCCACCCGGCACAACTCTTCCGGAAATGGCCGCAGGAGATTGAAGCTGCGGAGTCCAGCCTCGACGTGGACGACGTCGGCCCCCGTGAACCACCCGGCGATCGAGCCGATGAGCGTGCTCACCGTGTCGCCGTGCACGAGCAGCAGGGGCCTGGGCCGACGGCGGTGAGGCCGGCGGCCGTCCGCCGCGGTGGCGTGTCGCCGGAACACCCGCCTGCAGACGGCGAACGAAGCGATCAGGCAACCAGCCGCCCAGAGGGCGAACCAGAACGGTGTCTGCGTGATCGGCTTCCGGGTCACCCAGTTGTCCACGCCGTCGGGGAAGACGAGGGGATAGAGGTCGCTCTGGGAGAGATCGTTTTGGCCTGTCGCGATGGGCACGACCTCGCGGCCATGCCGTCGCAGTTCCAGGATCACCGGAGCCAGCTTGATCAGTTCCGCGACCGTGCCCACCCAGACGAACAGGGCTGGTTCCGCGGCAGGTGAATCGTCCCCGGGCTCAGGAGTCATGCGTGTGTGCGTGGCCCTCTTTTCCGGCGGAGCAGATAGAGCGGCCTGTCGACCGCCTCCGTGTGGATGTGGCCGATGTAGAGGGCGACCAGTCCGATCGACAGGAGGACGACCCCGTTGAGAAGGACATTGACCACGATGACGAAGGAGATCGAGGAAAACTTGAAGACATCTCCCGTCATCTTGTCGACGCCCATCACCAGCAGCAGGGCACCGAACACCACGGTGCTGAACATCCCCAGATAGCCCGCCAGCCGCAGGGGCAGGAGCGAAAACGACATGAAACTGTTGAGCGCCAGCTGCGCAAGCTTCGCGTAGCTGTAGCCGGCCACGCCGGCGGTTCGTTCCGGGGCCTCGAAGTCGATTGACGACCTTCTGAAGCCCATCCAGTCGACGAGGCCGCGGACCATCCGGTTCTTTTCCCGGAAGCCCTTGAGGGCGTCGATGACTTCGCGATCGAGCAGGCGGAAATCGGTCGTTCCCGGCTCCATGGGGAAGTCGGATATGGCGTTGAGGAGCTTGTAGAAAACGGACGAGCCGAGCCGGCGTGCCAGGGGCTGCTTGTCGATGCGGGTCCGCCGGGCGACGACGACCTCGCTGCCGCGCTCCCAGCGATCGATCAGTTGTGGAATGTAGGAGGGGGGATGCTGGAGATCGGCGTCCATGATGATCACGGCATCGCAGTCCAATGCATCGATCCCTGCGGTGAGGGCGATCTCCTTGCCAAAGTTCCGCGACAGTTCGAGCAGGCGGATGCGGTTGTCCTTCGCGGCCAGGGTCTCGATCTGGGCAACGGAGTCATCGCTGCTCCCGTCGTCGACGAACAGCAGGCTGAAATCGTAGCGGTCGATCCCGGCCGTGACCGCGTGCAACTCTGACACCAGCTTCGGGATGTTTCGGCCTTCGTTGTAGACCGGCACGAGGATCGTGATCGTCGGCTTCGACATGGCGTTCCCTTGCGGTTACGGCGTTTTCACGCCCGAGACAGTCGGCAATTCCTGACGCCCGCCATACGAAGTCAGTTTCGGCCGGATGCCGAGGCACTTGAGCGTCATCTGGAAAGGGATGTACATCGCGAGAAAGAACGACAGCGGCGCGTGAATGAGGGCGATGGGACATGACCGGCGGATCGCCACGGCGATCGATTCGATCGCAGGCCCGACGATCGTCGCGGCATAGGGAATGAACAAGAGTCGCTTGAGCCTCATGCCCGCATGCTGGAATGAAAGGCGGTTGGAGTAGCCCGTGCCGGGAAGCGTGGGATAGTGAACGTTGACCACCACTCGCCACATCAGTTTCCGCACGTAGCGGGCCAGCGTGTCGGCGGAGTCGTGGGTGATCGGGCAATTCTTCGCCAGCCCCATCGTGCGGGCATGCCGCGCGGCCCGATAGAGCAACTGCGGAATCACCGACTCGTCCGTGGCCGGGCCCCCGAGGGCCGGTGCGAGCCGAGGAGAGTCTATCACCACGCCTGCGGCGAGGTCCATCAGCGGCAGTTCGTCGGTGGCGTCGAAGCCCAGCACAATCGCGTCGTCATCTTCACGGACGACCGAATACCGGCGTCGCATCGACGGCACGTAGGCCCGGCTGTCGTACGGCATGCGGTACATGAACCGTGCGAAGGGGTCGGCAAACAGGTTGATGTAGTCGTTGATCGGCGATGCGCCCGGAGGCTTCCGGTATCCGCTCGAGCCGATGAAGATCAGGGCCTCGTTCCCGCGCAGCGCGTCCACCTTGATCCGGATGTCGTCCGGATTGTCGAGGACCTCGTCGGAGTCGAGAAACATCAGGTACTCGCCGCGGGCCTGCAGGAGGCCGATGTGCTTGGCGAATTCCTGCTGGACTTTGTTGTTCGTCAGGACGGTGCAGCCGTACTGACGGGCGATCGGCAGCGTGTCATCGGTCGAGCCGCCGTCGATGAGCAGCACCTCGACATCCTCTGCGGGGTAGGACTGGCGGGCGATCGACTCCAGCGTGTTTCGCAGCGTGCGTTGGGCGTTCAGCGTCGGCACGATGATGCTGACGAGCGTTTGCCGATACGGTTGCATCGATGCCTCGGTCGAAGGTATCACGAGACCGATGGTGCCAGTTTGTAGGGCATCCCTCCAACTGTACCATCGGACTCGGGTACGATGCGGATAGGCTTGCCGGGCCGGTTTCGCCGCGGAGATCGCAGCGTTTCGGGGTGGCTCGGTTGCGGTCGCCGCTGGACGTGCAAGAAGAGAGAGGTGGACTGGTGCTGAGATCGTGGTTCATTGGGTTGTTCGATTCGGCGATGGAGCTGAACCGAAGACAGATTCTTGCCGACTTGCCGCGTCATGGCGGCAGATTGCTCGATCTCGGATGTGATGATGGCGACTGGACGATGAAACTCGCGTCCGTCACCCCGCGGGAGGGCGTTCACGGTGTCGAGGTCATCGAGGAGCGTGCCGTGGTCGCGCGGAGTCGTGGCGTGGATGTCGTCGTCGCCGATCTAGCCCACGCGCTGCCGTTGCCTGCAGATACGTTTGATGTGATTCATGCGAATCAGGTTATCGAGCACGTGCCAGACATCGACCTGTTCGCCACCGAAATCCGGCGGTTGCTGAAGCCGGGTGGAATTGCGATCGTGAGCACGGAAAATACGAGCAGTTGGCACAACGTCTTTGCCGCATTCTGTGGATGGCAGATGTTCTCGTCGACGAATCTTTCGGGGGTCAGGCTTGGGATCGGCAATCCCCTCGCCGTGCACCGTGGTGAGTCGGATCACGTGAAGACGTGGACGCACAAGGTGCTTTTTTCGGCCCGAGGCCTGCGCGAGTTTTTCGAGGCACACGGATTCGAGATCGTGGCGCTGAGGGGCGCGGGTTACCACCCGCTTCCCGCGTGGCTTGGCCAGTGGGATGTGTCGCACTCCCACTTCATCACGATTCTTGCGAGAAAGCCGGCCTGAAAGCTCAGTGGTTGAACAGGAACTCGCTCGAGTTGAGAAGGCCGGCGAAGATATCCTCGTACACGGCCGGTGGCTTGCCCTCCGCCACGATCTTCAGCATGGCCGCCATCTCGTCCGACGTCGGCCGGCGGGCGAGCACGCGGATGAAGATCGCCTCGATGACGTGTTCAGGCGTCGAATGGTCTTCGAGGATCTTCTTGAGCACGCCGCTCGTGGCGGCGGTGTGCACCCGGGGGCCGGCCGTGTCGCCGACCAGGAAGTGCATCACCTGGGAGAGCGAGGGGTCGGTCTTCGTATCGCAGGCGCAGACCGAACCGCGGGCCGACTGCCCGAACGTGTCGAGCACGCGGTCTCCTGTCGTTGAGTCCGGCACGCGGTTGAAGTAGGCGACGGCCTTGGTGCCGTTCGCCCAGCGAGGCAGGGAACGGGGTGTGCCGGTCACGGCCACGACGGAGTCAAGCAGCACGTCAGCGCGAAGCCGCCGAAGCCGGGCGTGCGAGAACTGCCGCGTATCGCTGGCGCCCGAGGGCGTCGGCTTGACGGAGAGTTGGTAAACCCGGGAATTGCAGATGTCGCGCATGAGCGGCCGCATCTTCCGGCCGGTCTCCACGAAGCGGGCGGCGAGGGCGGCGAGGAGCGGTTCGTTGGCCGGCGGGTTCGTGGCACGGAAGTCATCGACCGGGTCGACGATGCCCATGCCGAAGAGGTGGGCCCAGAGCCGGTTGGCGATGTTGCGGTTGAAGAGGTCGTTGGCGGGATCCCTGATCCACGCGGCCAGTGCCCGCCGCGGGTCACCCTCGCCTTCTGCCGGCTCGACCGCGCCGAGCACCTTTGCCGGCATGGGCCTGCCGTCGACCATATGCTTGGCCGGCGCAGCTGTCGGATCAAAGATCACCCGCCGGTCGCGACCGTCGCTGCCGGCCTTCCGCTTCACGCAGGTGAAGAAGCTGACGAACCCGTAGTAGTCATCCATCGTCCAGCGGTCGAACGGATGGTTGTGGCACTCCGCACACTGCATCCGTACGCCGAGAAACAGCTGCGAGAAGTCGGCCGCCATGACCTTGGGGTTGAGCGTGTAATCCTTGATGAGCATCGTGTAGAGGCCCGTCTCGCCGTCGATGTTCGTGCTGCCGGTCGCGGTCGCCATGTCGGCGACGATCTCGTCGAACGGCCGGTCGGCCGCCACCTGTTCTCGCAGCCACGCCACGAATGCGTTGGCCGGCTTGTGTGCATCGCCGCGCCCCGTGTAGTCGATGCTTTTCACGCGGAACAATTCCGCCCAGAGGCCGGTCATGTAGACGGTGAAGTCGTCGCTGGCGAGGAGGACGTCGATCTTCCGGGCCCGCTTGTCCGCCGCGGTGTCGGCCATGAAGGCTTCGTACTCCTCGACCGTCGGCGGCCGGGC
>CANHYS010000118.1 GCA_947464585.1 Planctomycetaceae bacterium
GAAGCGGCCAGGCTGTCGCAGTGCGGCAACAACCTGAAGCAGTACGCCCTCGGGATGCAGAACTACCACGATGCCCAGGGTGTGCTTCCGCTGGGAACGAGCTATTGGCAATGCATCAACGTGTCGTGGCTGCCTGTCTTGTGGCCGTACATCGAAATGAACGATCTCGCGAGACGGTTCAAGTACGACCAGAATTATTCGGGGTGGCCAAACTCCGGCGCCGCCTCGCAAAGACTGCCGTTGACCATGCCTGTCCCGCTGTACTACTGCCCGAGCGATCGCCCAGGCCTCAGCTGGACCGACCAATGGAACAACACGATCGTCCGATCAAACTACGCGACCAACGGCACCTCCCTCGTCCGGTCCGGTGTCAAATACCGTGGCCCGTTCGTGACGTATTTCGACGGGGCCAAAAGCGATTGCACCGGATCGGGATGGGTTTCATTCGAGGCGCGGGGCTACAAGGGCAAGGAAGCCACCAAGTTCAGGAACATCACCGACGGACTGTCGAAGACACTGCTCATGTCGGAGCAGAATATACCGACGTCCGCAGAGAATTCCGGCTTGGATGATCCGCGAGGACAGATTCATATCAGTTGGGGCTTTGATACGAGCAACGCGACGCCAAACTCCTCGTTCGACACGGTGGCGAGTTGGTGGACAGGGACTCGGAACTGCGCAAATCTCCCTCCGAGCCTTCCCTGCCAGGCCACGGGCAGCGTGTTCAGCTTTGCCGCCCGCAGCAAGCACCGCACCGGCGTGCAGGCGGCATACGTGGACGGCTCGGTCCAGTTTGTCGCTGATTTCATCGACCTGTCGGTCTGGCAGGCCGCCGGGACGATCAACGGAGGCGAAACGCTGACCCCATGAAACGACACATCTCGCTCATCCCGTGCCGCTGCTTCGCGATTCGGTTCTCAGCGACGCTGCTGCCGGGCCTCATGCTGATCCTCATGGCGACGGGCTGCGGTTCGTCCAAGCCGACTATGGAGGGCACCGTGACGCTCGACGGCGTGCCGATCGAGAAGGGCACGATCTTGCTGATGCCAGCCGGCGGCAAGGGACAGCCCGCCGGTGGCGGCATCGAGGCCGGACGCTACAACTTCCCGGCCACGCCAGGCACGTTGCAGGTGATCATCAAGGCCAACCGCAAGGACGGCACGATGCCCGATCCCATGAGTCCCGGCAGTGGAACGATGATCGATCGCTACGTGAATTACGTGCCGGAGCGCTACAACGAGAAGACCGAACTCACTGTGACGATCAAGCCAGGCCTGAACACGCACGATTTCAAGCTCGAGGCTGGAGCCCCCCCTGCCGCAGGACGCTAGGCGACTGACGGTTTCGATCACCGCGAAACCGGACAATCGCGTCGCCTGCACGCCGAGCTTTATTCGCCCCGCTGCGGAGCAAGCCGTTTCCGAGCCAGGCCAGCGACGAACGCCCCGGAACCCCTGGACACGCATGCGAGCGACAACCCGATGTCGCTGCTAACGTTTTTCCGGCAATCCGCTGAAACGCCGGGATATTTTTCACAAATGCAAGTGCTAATGCAATGTAGGGTGACGGGGGGCTCTCCAGATACAACCTCAGGCCCGTCTGTAGGCATACATTACGAGTCGCTTTATCGCCCTTGGCCGAGGGAACCTCCCGTGACAACTTCGCTGTTCTCGTGTCATCGCCGCTGCTGGGGTGGCGGGTATCTTCCGCGCCGAGGGTTCACCCTCGTTGAACTTCTGGTCGTGATCGCGATCATCGGCACGCTTGTCGGCCTGCTCCTGCCCGCCGTGCAGTCGGCCAGGGAAGCAGCCCGACGATCGACCTGCTCGAACGCGCTCAAGCAGTGGGGGCTGGCCATGAACAGCTACCACGATGTCTACAAGGTTCTGCCACTTGGTGCCTCATCGTTTCCGTGCGTGCAACAAATTTGGATGCCCGTCCTCTGGCCCTATCTCGAGCAGATCGATTTGGCCAGCAAATACGACTACGATGGGTTAATCACCGGCTGGCCGAACGTCACGTCTCCGACGACAAATCCAGTCGGCCCACTGAGTCGCAGGCTGCCGATCTACTACTGCCCGAGTGATCGCCCGAATGCCTATTACCGCATGTCGTCGGGAAACAGCTATACGGCACCGCGGCTGAACTACGTGGTCAATTCCACAGTTGTCACGATCGGCGGCACAAAACGTCGAGGGCCATTCGCGAAGCGTTACGACAACGACTACACAGGTTGCCAGGGATCCGGGTGGGTGGGGTTCGAACCGCGAGGCTTCGCAGGCAGCAACGCCAGCAAATACAAGGACATAACGGACGGGCTTTCGAAGACGCTCCTGATGTCGGAGATCAACGTCTGGTCGGGCGACGACGACCAGACTCCGCCCGTGGATCCGCGGGGCGTTCACTATTGGTTCGCGTATTTCGACGCCACGATTACTCCAAACTCCTCCTTCGACACCGTGGCGAGTTGGTACACGGGCGCGTCGTACGTCTGCAACAACAGCCCCCCGAATCTGCCGTGCCAGGCCATTGGGAATTCGTTCATATTCGCCGCCAGAAGCAAGCACACCGGCGGCGTTCAGGCGGTTACGGCTGATGGCGCTGTCCAGTTTTTTGCAGATAGCGTGGATGCGGCTGTCTGGCAGGCATTGGGAACCATGAATGGTGGCGAGTCCCTTGGCTTCTCAAATTAGGACCGACGAAGTGGCAAACCGTGATTCTTCTGGATCCGTGGGCGTGATCGCGTTGGCCCGGGGGGTCATCGGCGGGCTGGTCCTGGCGCCGCTTCTCGTATCTGGCTGCGGCACCAGCAGGCCGGTCGTCGAAGGAACGATCACCCTCGACGGAATTCCCGTTCGCAAGGGGGCGATCCAGTTGAAACCGGTGGACGGCAAGGGACAGACCGCGGGCACCGGCGTGGTCGACGGTCGGTATCGGATGGAGGCATCCCCAGGAACGATGAAGGTGATCGTCAACTGGCCGCAGGCCAACGGCAAGATGATGGATCCCGGCGGAAGCGGTCAGATGGTCGACCGCTACGTGGAGTCGGTGCCGCCGAAATACAACGACAAATCCGAACTCACGGTCACGGTAAAGCCCGGCGTGAACAAGCATGACTTCAGTCTCGAAGGCAGCACTCTTTCCGCGGCCGACAAGAAGTAGCGTCATGGGCGTCATTCGTCAGGACGAGCGACCGTACAGCCGTGCGTAGAGAGCCTCGTGCTCGGCGGCCATCCGATCCGCCGTGTGCCGGGCGAGCGACTCTGCGTGGTCTATTCCTCGTCCGCCTCCGGATACCACTTCAGGATCCGCTGTTGCTCCTCCGGCGGCAGTGAGGAAAAGCTTCGAGCCCGATCCTGCGGCCGGCTTTCCTTCTGATTGACCAGGTCCATCAAGTCCCAGTGGGCATCCACGACGTTGCCGCTGGGCTCCCGGTAGGGCTGGCCATAGCGGGTGTAATCCATCACTCGGAGCGGCCCCCGCTCCTTCCAGTTGCGGCTCGTCGCAAACCGGAAGTCTCTGTTGAAGTACCAGCGGATTTCCATCTCGGGCTGGAACAGGTCGGCGCGATGGTGGTACCGGGGGTTGATCCGCCTGCACTCCTCGAGATCGGGCATCATGCCATTCCCCCGCTCCACGAATTGCAGATTGATTCGACCGTTGTCCGGGTTGTGCCGTCTCCAGAGTTCGCCGAACTCACCCAGCGTCAGCATCTGGGTGTCCGGGTATTTCGCCTGAATGGCCTTCAGCCAGTTGGGAAGATAGTCCGGCTTGATCCAGTTGAAGATGCTCAGTTCCCAGATGTCGGGCACGAAGCCGTAGCCGTTGCGATTCACGGCCTCGTCATTGAAGTGCACGTCCGTGACGTGCATCATTTCCTTCAGTCCATAAGCCTCGCCGAGGCCATAACCGCCATTGGTTTCGAGCGGCCCCACGCCGTCACGGCTTCCACCGCCATTGTTGCGGGCGGCGAAGAAATCGACCGACCAGCCATCGACATTCACGACATCCAGGAAATCGGCATCCCCTCGCGAGCCCTGGGCGGGCTTGAGGTAGTGTTCCTTGCTCGGATAGTACGGGTAGATGATGCCACCGTCACCGCCCTGGCCATCAACGTTGAACTGGCTCCAGATCTGCCCTTGGACGACATGGATGCCTTCGCTCTCGGCCAGGTATTTCATCACCTCCACCGACATGATTCCGGCGATGACGGACCGTGGCCGGTATCCGTTTCCGACCATTTCCGAGACCAAGGCCAGCCCGTCGTGCAGATCCTTTTTGGACTGCTCGGTGGTATTGAACTTGTCTTCGAAATAAACGCCCGGCCAGAAGGTGATTTCGTCGCCATATTCCTTGTGGAATTGCCTCATCAGGCCGCGCAGCTCGACATAGTTGGCGGATTGCGCGTTGAGCGCGTGCCAACTCCAGCCCCAGGTCATCCGTGCCCCGGGAAAGCTTTCGGCCAGGGCGGATCGCATCTTCAAGGCCACCGCGGAGGTATGCATGTGCTCTTCCGTGTAGGTGCCATGTGAACAGGCTCGCGTGTTCTCCCAGATGTGGGCGCGAATCCCGGTCATGAAGACGAGATACCGGCCCTCCAGGCGGTCCTGCGAGAAGACCGGCGGCGGCGGGGCGGCATGGGTCTTCTCTGGGGTGAACGCCTTGTCGAGGAGCTGCACTTCGGAGTATTTCAGCCGCCCCTCCTGAGGTGCCTTGGCGATGATCGTCCGGATGTCCTCGATGAACGCCCCGATCGTTGTGGGGCGGGTGGAGAGTTCGCCGATCCGCAAGCCGTCGGCATTCGTGAGGATCAAGGCATGCGCATGAACGATGTTCAAGGGTTCGAGAATACGTGACTTCTTCCATCGTTCCTCGGGCGAGTCAGTCCGTACTTCGGGCACCTGCGTGCAGACCAGGTTCTCCCCGGCGAACGTGACGAACTCCGGCTGCGAGCACACGGTCTGAAGGAACTCTTTGCAATCCTTGCAGTCGGAAGGATCCCCGACGAACACGAGCATCGGCTTGCGGATCTCCTTAGCCCGCTGGGCTGCGGCCTCGTAGGGCAGATGCCATGGGAAATCCTCGGCAACGACGCACCGTTGGAAGCTCCAGAGGGCAAAGATGGCAAGAATCGTTTTCGACAGCATCATCGGGCTCCCGCGGGGAATGACTGATCGACGCAAGAGGAGGTGCGACGCTTGTGGGCGACCGGCAGTTTTCCTCGCGGCCGCCTGCACGGCTGCATGATGCAACGCAATCCTGCTCGGACGATGCATTGTGCCGGAAACGCGGCTCCCTCCTAGGAGTCTCGCTCCAGCATTTGCATCGAAACGTTAGCAGTTGGGCCCCGGCGCGAGCCGGGGGGATCGGGCCCCGCGTCAGCCCGGCCGCTCGAGCAGCGCGGCGTAGAGAGCCTCGTGCTCGGCGGCCATCTGATCAGCCGTGTGCCGCGCGAGCGAGAGATCATGGCCGTGCCGGCCGCAGCGTGAGGCAAGCTCCGCGTCGTCGAGCAGCGTGCCGATCCTGTGGGCCAGATCGGCCGGATCGCCCGGAGCATGCAGGAGACCGGCCCGTTCGTCGTCGAGCAGTTCCGGAAACGTGCCATGCGCCGGCGCAACGACGGGCACGCCCGCGGCCATCGCTTCGATGACCGGAAGCCCCTTCGCTTCCGGAAACACAGTCGGCATCGCGAAGACATCGATCGACTCGAGCAGACGGAGCTTGCCCGGCCGGTCTACCTGCCCGAGCCAGCGAAACCGGTCTGCCATACCCAACTCCGCCGCAACCGCGAGGCACTGCGCACGATAACCGTGCTCGGAGTCGACCTCCGCGCCGGCGGCCAACACCTCCACATCGCGGTCGCGGGCGAGCAGCGGCAGGCTTCGCACGAGCTGCTCGAGCCCCTTCTCCGGACAGGCCCGCGCGAGAAACCCCACCACCAGCCGGCCACCGCGGGCTTGCCGTCGTGCGGCCAGATTGGGGGCCGTGCTGGGAAATCCCGTCCGGTCGAGGCCATGGGGAATGACCGTGATCTTGTCCTCAGCCACGTCGAGATAGTCCGCCATGAAGCGGGCGAAGCTCCGGTTCAGTGCCACGAACTGATCCACGTCGGCAGCCCGCTCCCTGAGGAGCTGCCGAACACGGGCATAGTGCGGCGAGGGAATCTGTTCGATGAAGATGTCCTCGCCCGAGAGGCTGCAGACGATTCTGGCGTCGGTGGCCTGCTTCACCCGCCGAGCGAGGCCGACGAGCAACGCGTTGGAGAGATGCACCACGTCGGGCCGCACCTCCGCCGCCAGCCAGGCCGCGAGCTTCTCCACCTCCTTTCGCTGGTGGCCCTGCTCGCCCGCGAGGGTCGACGCCGTCAGCGGGCCCAGGTCGGCCGGGCGGGTCGAACCGGTGCGGCTCGACAGCCAGGCGAGCAGCCAGCGGGAATCGAGCAGCCGGCCGAGAGTGCCGTCGAGGAAACGGGGCATCTTTCGGAAGAGGGGAACGTGTTCCTCGAGCCAGACGTTGACGCCCCCCATCACGATCCGATCGATGGCGACGTTGTCTTCATCCGTGGTCGTGGGCACGTAGGCCGGCACGAGGATCGCATCGCAGCCCCGCGTCCGCAGGCTCCGCACAAGGGCATTGTCGTGGAGGCACGACCCGCAGAGTCTGCCGCCAGCGCCGGCAGTGATGTGGACGAGCCTCATGGCAGAATCTCAGGCCCGGCCTTCCAGATGCACGAGCACGAGC
>CANHYS010000119.1 GCA_947464585.1 Planctomycetaceae bacterium
CCGGATCGGGCGGCACCGCTCGTCCAGGCCTTCCGGCTGGGTGCGGATGTGAAGCCAGCGGCCAAGGCGGGGGCAGTGCGGCCCGAATTGCAGGCGTTTCTCGCAGCATCACCCGTTCAGCCCTACCTCACCGTCGGCACGATCGAGCCCCGGAAGAATCAGACGATTCTTCCGGCTGTCTTCGAAGAGGTGTGGCGGGAGGTTCCGGATGCCCGGCTGCTCGTCGCTGGCTTCGTGGGGTGGAAGGGGGACGAACTCATCCGCCGACTCCGAAGCCATCCTCGGTATGGCACCCACCTGATGCACTTTGGCGACCTGAACGATACAGAACTCCTCCATGCCTACGCCCATGCTCGGGCGTTGATCTTCCCGTCACGGGCCGAGGGCTATGGGCTGCCGATCGTGGAAAGTCTGTCACACGGCATGCGGGTGTTTGCATCCGACATTCCGGCCCATCGCGAGGTGGGCGGGCCATGGTGCGTTTATTTCCAGCCGAGCGACGTGGTAGGTCTGGCCAGGCAGATCGTCCGCTGGGAACGAGACGGCTTTTTCCCGGCAACACAGCCGGAAGGAGCCTTTGCATCTCCGACCTGGCATCAGGCGACCGAACAGCTGATGCAGATTGTTTTTTTCGGGACATCCGTGGATGCCCGGCACGGAGAGCGGGCGGCGGCCTGAACACGATCCGCAACTTGGGCGGCGGCAGGCGGTGCCGACGTCATCGGAAACAAGACTCAACGAGGCAAGACCATGGCGCGGATGGATGCATTGCTGGGATCGATCACGGCGTGGCGGAATGGGGCCAATGCCAGCACGCAGCCACTGAGCCGTGGCTCGGTGGCCCGGATCGACGTCGCCCGGTTCGCGAAGAGCGACCCGTCGCTGCATGTGGGCCGCTCGCGTCCGGACCACACCCTCTCGTCGCTCTGCACGTTCGACCAGCTCGACAGCCCCCGGTTTCGCCACTGGGCGGCGGCGCTCCAGGAGCCGTGGCGGGCCCATCGCAAGCTCTGGGAACTGGCCTACATCTGCCAGACGCTCGACGAGCGGGGTGTGTTGCAGCCGGGCCGCCGTGGCCTCGGCTTTGCGGTGGGGGCAGAAAAACTGCCGGCGCTGTTTGCCGCCCGCGGCTGCAAGATCACGGCGACCGACCTCCCGGCCGAGGATGAGCGAAACCAGGCCTGGGCGCAGACGGGCCAATGGGTCGGCAACCTCGCGTCGTTAAGCCACCCCGAAATCTGCCCTGAGCAGGCCTTCCGCGACAATGTCAGCTACCGACCGGTCGACATGAATGCGATCCCGGACGATCTCACTGGCTTCGACTTCACCTGGTCGACCTGCTCCTTCGAGCACTGCGGCAGCATCGAGCTGGGGCTGCGGTTTCTCGAGGAGCAGATGCGGTGTCTTGCGCCCGGCGGCATCGCAGTGCACACCACCGAGTTCAATCTCTCCTCAAACGACTCGACGGTGATGGACGGCGGCTGCGTGATCTTCCGGCTCAAGGATATCGAGTGGGTCATCGCCGCGCTCCGCGATGCCGGTCACGACGTCGAACCGCTCGATCTCGCCACCGGTTCGCGGAAACTCGATCGCTATGTCGACGCCGCACCCTACAGCCAAGACAGGCATCTGCGGCTTGATCTCTGGGGCTATGCGTCGACCTCGATCGGCCTCATCATCCGTAAAAGCACGCAGGCCGATGCGTATGGGCATCTCTCCGCGGATGTAAGCCGTCGCGTGCGGATGACGTTGTCATGCCGAGACACCGATCCGATTCCGAAGGTGGCTGATGCGGGCGAGGTGATGGAGCAGAATGGAGAGCGGGTGCAGATCATGCACGAGGGCACGCGGGTGGTTGCGGATGGCTACTATGGCGGCTGGATGACCGACGTGATCCGCGGTCTCCGCGGCCACCACGAGCCTCAGGAGGAACTTCTCTTCCACCACCTGCTCGTGCACGTGCGGCCGGGATCGCAATTTGTCGAACTTGGCGCTTATTGGGCCTACTACACGAACTGGTACCTCGGCGCGGTGCCAGGCTCGACAGCGCTCTGTGTCGAGCCCGACTCCGCCAGTCTGGAGGTGGGCCGCCAGAATCTGGCACTCAATGGCCGCACCGCCGAGTTCATCCAGGCGTTCGTGGGCAGCCGCTCGGAGCGGTCGCGGGTCGGCCGCCTCGAGTGTCTCGACATGGATGCCGTACTCGCCCGAGTGGACGGTCGGCCGATCGAGGTGCTCCACATGGATGTGCAGGGGGCCGAACTACCGTTCATCGAGTCGATGCGGCAGGCGGTCGCGGAGCACAAGGTGCGGTTCATCGTGGTCTCCACCCACCATGAATCCGTGTTTTCCAACTACCAGAAATTGAGCACTGGCGCGACGACCACGCACGAAGATTGTGTCAGGGCGCTGCAGTCACTCGGCGCGAAGGTGTTCGTGGACCACAATGTCTACGAGTCTTTCAGCGGTGACGGCCTGATCGTGGCGAGCTTCGCTGCCGAAGACCGGTCGATCGTGCTGCCGGCGATCAGTCGCAACGTGCGGGAGCGATCACTCTTTAGCGGCTGGATTTCGCGTGCCCCCGTCGTCACAGCAGCCATGGCCCCGCCCCCGCCGCGGCAGAACGGCTGGTTGCACCGGCAAGTTCTCAAACTCCGCCGCTCATACCGCAAGCGGTTCAAGGGCGGAACTGCACGGCAGGTCGCCTAAGGCCGCCGTCAGACTTTCGGAAAGATGAACAGACCAGTGGCGGAGTTCGACACTCTGCGGACGTTCCCGTTCCAGGTCGTGTAACAGACACTGGAGCCGGCGCAGTTTCCGGCTGCAAAGAGGCCGATCCTGTTGTAATGGATGGTGTTGCCGAGTGCCGCGTTGGTGGTGGCGCCGACCAGCAGCGTCCGGGCGTTGACAAGCGCCAAACCATACTGGCTGCCTGCGATGTTGTTCCGGTAGACGCCGCTGCCTGACAGGTTGCCGGTGGCCCACAGCCCATTGCCCTTCGATGCGGTCAGCAGGTTGCCGAGGTTCGCGGTCGTGCCACCGACCGTGAGTCCTGTGGCATTGTCGAGGACCATGCCGCTGCCGCCGGATCCACTGGCTATGAAGGTGTTGCCGGCGACCGTGGTGGACGTCAGCGGTCCGCCAGCATACATGCCGCATACCGTCGATACGACGTAGTTGCCGGCTCCCGTGCCGACCTGCGACGTGGCACCCCCGATGGAAAAGGGCTGGCCGGCCGCCCCGGCTGCGTTGATGACCATGATGCCCGTCGACTGTCCCGTGATCACGTTTCCGTTGATGCGGGAGTTGGAGAGGTTGCCAACGGCCCGAATGCCCGAGGCACCACCGGCGATGGTGTTGCCGCCGCCGGCATCCGTGCCACCGACCGCCAGTCCCTGCGCATCCCGCAATGACACGCCGACGGGGTTGCTGGTCAGCGAATTGGCCCGGAACGTCGTGCCGGTGAGGAGGCCGGTGGCGAGCAGGCCGGTGGCGGTGTTGCTGGTGATCGTGTTCTTGAAGTCGGTGATCGGCACGCCGGCGAAGCCGTCGGTGGGAGCGCCGATGGTGAGGTTCTGGACGTTGATGAGCGAGATGCCGTTCGCGTTCGAGCTGATCGTGTTTCCCAGCACGCGGGTGCTCGAGTAATCCCCCTTGGACGCGGCCAACCCGCTGACGGTATTGCCCGTGATGGTGTTGCCGAGGTTCGATGACGTGCCGCCGACCGTGAAGCCTGTGAGCTTCCCGCCAAACGGGGCGGAGAAGTTGACGCCGTTTCGGCCATTGCCGGTGATCGTGTTTCCCTGCACAGCCGTGCTCGTGTACGCGCCGCCATTCACCAGCACGCCGTCGAGACCGTTGGCGTTGATGGTGTTGCCGCCGGCCGAGGCTGGGCCGCCCAGCGTCAGTCCCGAAAACGCCCCGCCGCCGGCCAAGGGATTGATGTTCACGCCGCTGTTCTGGTTGTATTGAATCGTGTTTCCCTGCACCGTCGTGCCGGTGTAGGTGCCGCCGAACACTCCGATGCCGTCGGCGGCATTCGAGGCGATCGTGTTGCCCAGCACCGTGGTCGTGCCGCCGATCGTCAGGCCGGTGAGGGACTGGCCCGCCGGAGCCAACTGCACGCCGTACCCGCCGTTGGACGCGATCGTGTTGCCCTGGATGAGGGTACCGCTGTACGAGCCCTGCGAGACCTGCACGCCGTTCTGACTGTTGAAGCTGATGGTGTTGGCCGCGGTGGCCGTCGAGCCGCCGATCGTGAGGCCTGTCAGGCCGCCGGTGGTTCCCAGCAGCACGCCGGTGGCCTTGTTATTCGTGATCGTGTTGCCTGCGACGACTGTGCTTGTATAGGTGCCGGGCTGGAAAAACAGCCCGTTGCCGTTCAACGAGATCGTGTTGGCGTCGCCCGCAGTCGTGCCGCCGATCGTGAGGCCGGTGACCCCGCTGGTGGCCAGGATGCCGTTCTGCGCGTTCAGCGAGATCGTGTTGGTGGCGATCTTCGTGCCCGTGAAGGTGCCACCCTCCAGGGCGATGCCGTTGAGGTTGTTCGAGATCGTGAGACCGGAGACCAGGCTGCCGGCGGAGGACCCCAAGAATTTCAGGCCGGTGTTGAAGTTTCTGAGCGTCAGGCTGGGCACATTCAGTGTCACGCTGTTGACGTTGGCGGCGATCGTGAGGCCGTCGGACAGCCCGGCCGCCGCGCCGTCGAGAGTGATGGCGGTCGTGCCGACACCGAAGGAGAACGTGGTGCCGGCGGGATTGGTGAGTGTGGGGAGTGCCGTCTTGAGAGCGATCGTCCCGGCCCCCAGGCCGTTGAAGCTAATGGTGTCGGCCTTGGCATTGGAGTTGATGTCGAGGATCGCCTGCCGCAGCGAGCCGGACCCATCGTCGGCGAGCGTGTTGACGATGGCCAACGCCAAGCGGGCTTCAAGAGATTCAAACGGCGCAAGGCCGCCGCCACGCTGCCGATGGGCGATGCTGCGAACGATGTCGCCGGAGCGGTTGACGCTGCAGCCCCGATCACGGACGCCCTGAGGCATGAGACGACGGAAGAATGCGAGGGCGATCAATGAGGGAACGTGCATGAAGGGTTCCATGGAAAAGGGCGTGCGCGGCGGGATTCGGTTCGCGCCGCACAAGCAGAACACCATCGTGGGCGAACCGACAAGTCCAAGGAGTCGCGGTGCCATGCAGGCGACCGGCTGCTGGCCGTTATGCGTGGCAGAACTTGGGCCGGCTGAGGAGAAGAACGCACCACGGCACGGGACGATTTTTCGCGATAATCCGCCGAAAAGGCGGCGGTGCGAGGGCCGCGGAGGGCCTGCTACGGGGGCGGTCCGGGCCGGTCAGGCTGCCATCCGGCGGGGCTTGCTGCCGCGGATCATGAGGTGGACACCCACCTCGTAATACCAGCGGAAGTGCTTGCGGACATCTGCCATCAGCGGCCCCGCCTCGTCCACATACCGCTCGATATCGCGGCCTTCCGTCGAGCGGTTCAGCGACGGGAGCGGGCGGGCATGGCCGAGCCCATTGGCATCGCAGAAGGCCTGGAGCGCCGGCTGCAGCGATTCGAAGTCGAGCAATGTCGTGTTGTGCCAGAGTGGCCCGCCCACGTCGAAGAACCGTTCGTAGGTGGGGATGCGGCCACCGATGACCGCGGCGGCCAGAAAATCGCGGAATGTATGGTGCTGCGTGCAGCCGATGAAGGCGTCGTCTGAATCCGCGACGGCCGGCTCGCGGTGCCAGAACTCGAACAGCGATACGAGCATCTCGAACGGATCTCGCATCACGCCGACGATCCGCATGGATGTATGCAAGGGGCTATAGCGATCAGCCAGCGTTGGCGACCACAGTTTCAAGGAACGGTGGGTGAATCGCCCGAGCCGCCTCTGGAATGCGGGCGGCCGGAGTAGGCTCAGGCTGAGGTTGACCGGGTAGTGCGGATTGTCTGTGACGAGGAGTTCCGCATCGGGACAGGTGTCGAGGAACCACCTCTGTAGCGACGTGCCCGCGGTCTTCGGGTAGTGCGCGAAGGCGAGTTTGTGCGTGCGGCTGACGAGCATGGGTGGACTCCAGACCTCGCTGCGAGATGCACCGTGAGGCGACTCCCGGGCCACCCATCGGGGTGGAGTTCGTCGCCGGATACGTCTTGTAGCGACGCCGACCTACGGAATCGACAGGTATGCCTGCAAATCTTGAATAATCGCTCCAGGTTGCATGATCGACAGGTCGGACATTCCCCGGACGGCCTCCGCCCCCTTCCGAGTCTACGCAGTCTTCCTGCCCTCGCGGTCGGCCTCGCGACTCTACCGACCGCGTTCAGTTTGCTGGGTCTGCAGGCCGATAGAGCCTTGGTGTCCCGGAGCCCAGCCGGGGGGTCTCTTGGTCTCCGTCCTGGCCTTCTGGCTGTCGTACCATGCTCACCACTCGCACGTTCGCACAGCGGCAGCCTCGGTCCGACCGGCCCCGCGTCGTGCTCGACCTCGAGAAGCTCAGGCATGCCAACTGCGGGCTGGGCCGGTTCTGCCGGCACCTGGCTGATGGCATCCTGGCGCTCGGCGAGCAGTCGTTTGATCCCGTCTTTTTCCTGCCGCAGTCGCTGCCCCAGGAGACGGTCCGTCACTTCCGCGCCGA
>CANHYS010000120.1 GCA_947464585.1 Planctomycetaceae bacterium
CAAGGGGCCGCAGTGCCGGTCGAGCATCATCAAGGGCGTCTTCACCTCGCGGCCCGAGTTTGGATCGGTGAGCGGACCGGTGATCGTGGACGTGGAGGGATCTGAGCAACATCCGGATAAGGAGTTTCCCGTGCCGCTCTTCCCCCGCTACACCTTCAAGACGGAAATTCCTAAGGGCAAGGCCACGCTCGACATCGTCGTGCCCGAGAACGCTGGGAAGCCGAAGCGATAGGCGGACCGCGCTTCCTCTCAGGCTTTCCCTTCACTCGTTCACCTCGCCCTCGCCCCCCATTTCCCCCAGTTGGGGTTTCGTCCGTCGCCGTAAACCGGTATCCACTCTCGACGACCTGCGGTGTGTTTTTTCCCGAGTGGCGTTTCGTGGCGAAGTGGTTTCTCATCGCCGGCCTGTTGGCAATCGCTCCGGCAGTGGCCGCTGAGGGGCCCGCTCTTCCTGCAGTCGATCCCACGGCCTCCGCGCCACTCGTAACCGCGCCTCTCGCAGCGCCGGCGAGCCCCTACGCCGATCCCAGGATCGCGCTCCTCCCACCGATCGACTTCAACCTTGAGCAGGACGACTTCGCGAGCGAACCGCTCTCCGACGTCGATCCCGCCGCTGCCCGACCCGGCAATCGGCCTCGGAAGTCGGGCGGGCCGTTCGGTGGATCGGCCCCCTTCTCCATGGGCGGCTTCTGGGCGCCCGCGGTGGCCGTGGACGGCCAGCCGGCGGAGCTTTCATTGAACGCGCAGTTTGCCCGCGTCGCCACGCCCCTGGCGGTTCCTGCCGAAGGCAAGCCGCTCTGGATCGGCATCGCCAAATTCGGTCGGCTCGAAATCGCCACCGACGCGATGCTCCCAGACTCCGGGCAGCCCGTGCCCGACCAACTCTGGCTGGTCGAGACCGGCTTCCTGCACAGCCGTCCGCTCGACGACGGGGGCAGCATCGGCGGCACGTTTCTCTTCGGATCGGCGAGCGATCGTCCCTATGCGGCAGGCCGCGATCTCACGCTGATGGCAGTCGGCTTCTACACACGGCCGGCGCGAAACGAACGCGATGAATGGAATTTCAGCCTCTTTTACTCTCCGACGTCGCAGCTTCCCTATCCGTTGCCGGGCATCGCCTACGTCTGGCGACCCGATGAACGTTTCGAGGCCAAGATCGGCGTGCCGCCGTCGATCGAGTGGCGGCCCACCGACGACTGGACCTTCTCCGTCAACTACTTTCCATTGGTCAACGTCAACGCTGTCGCCCGCCGTCGGCTCGCCGAGGGACTGTCGTTCCTGGCGTTCTACCGGACCGACACCGAGATCTATTTCCTGGCCGACCGGCTGCAGGACGACGAACGGTTCTACGTCTTCGACCAGCGTGCCGCCGTGGGGCTCGAACGGGTGCTCGGTCGCGGCTTCGCGGTGGAGGCGATGGTCTCGTATCTGTTTGACCGCACGCTCTTCCAGGGCACGAATTTCTCGTCGGGCCGCACCGACGTGGTCCGCTACGATCCCGGCCTCGGCCTCTCGTTGCAGGTCCTCTGGAGACGGTGAGCCGGCAAGGCACGCCGCGTGATGGCCCGGGGCCACCGGGAGCCGCATTGGCTGGGATCGGTCCGTCGGTCGGGATCACGTTGCTTGCAACCGGCCCTCTACCAGCAGTATTCTCGAAAGACTGTTCAGAAAACGACACCTTTTCGAGGCTTCCATGACCACCGATATGACTGCCGACCCATGCCGCCGATCGTCTCCAGGTTTGAAGGTAGCCGTGGTCGCAGCCATCGTCTGCGGCATCGTTTCGAATGCCATGCCCGTCGCCCGAGCCGAGGCGCCTGCCGCTGTTGCCTCGACCGCCCCGGTAGAGCCGGCCGGCATGCAGCCGCTCTTCGACGGCAAGGACCTCGATGGCTGGGATGGTGATCCCCGGCTGTGGAGCGTGCGCGATGGCGTGATCCATGGCGAGACCACGCCCGAGAACGTGGCAGCCGGCAACACGTTCCTGATCTGGAAGGGAGGCGAGGTCGGCGACTTCGACCTGCGGCTCTCGTTCCGCTGCAACGCCACCAACAACTCCGGCATTCAATACCGCTCGAAGCACATCACCGACGACTCGGCAAAAAACAAATGGGTGGTCCGCGGCTACCAGCATGAAATCCGCAACGAAGAAACGTTTCCGAACGTGTCGGGCTTCATCTATGATGAAGGTGGCTCACGGGCGCGGATCTGCCAGGTGGGTGAGCAGGCCACCTGGGAGACCGAAGGAGGCAAGAAGGTGGCGACGACGCCGCTCATCGACCAGGCAGCCTTCAAGGACCTCATGAAGGTCGACGACTGGAACGACGTCGTGATCCGCGCTGAAGGCAACCATATCCGCCACTATTTGAACGGTCGGCTGATCCTCGACTTCACCGACAACGATGCGAAGCGGGCGCTCGCCAAGGGCGTCTTGGCCCTGCAACTCCACGGCGGCAAGCCGATGTGGGCGGAGTACCGCAACATCCGCCTGAAACCGCTGTGAGGCCGTCCGAGCCTTCCTCACGCTTTCGCGTTTTCTCTCGTGCCGCGCAGCTCCGCTGCCCGCAGTGCGGGATCGGCCCGCTCTTTCGCGGCTGGTTTCGCATGCACGATGCCTGCCCGCACTGCGGCTTCTCTTACGCGCGGGAGCCGGGCTTCTATCTCGGTTCGATCTATCTGAACTACGGCGCCACCGTGATCCTCACCGGGGCCCTCTACGCGGTCTTGGTGATGGGCCTGGGCCTCTCGAACGAAACGACGCTCGCCGTCTGCCTCGCCGCCGCGGTGCTCTGCCCGATCCTCTTCTTCCGCCACGCGCGGAGCTTCCTGCTCGCCCTCGACAGTTCGGTCAATCAGGACCAGGCACGCAGTGCGGAGGAAATCCACACGGATGCTGCGCCGACGGCGACCTTAAGCCAGCGCAAACTCGCCTCGCTCGCCTCCGACGACGGCCGGGCAGGCTGCGCGATGGGGGTGGCCCTCGCGATGATCCTCCTCTTCGGCCTCGGCATGGCGGCCGTCACGCTCTACTTCGCGGCCACCACCAGCACGCAGATGGAGCCCAGCGACGGGCTCGACTGAAGTAGTCGCGGCGGAAAACTGCCCGCCGTGCCATGCAGCCATGATCCGCTGAAAACCAGCGTCGGCGACGGTTCGTGGCACTTTTCGCCCAGGCAGGCGAATAGAGTATGGCTCTTTTCACTCCAGCGCCTCATGCCCCGCCCCGCTGCCATGCCCAACCCAGACCGCCCCGACTCTGCAGCGGACCACGATAACGAACGCGGCGACGCGAGCGGTGGGCTCTTCGTGCAGCTGATCACGGCCAACCACGACCACCTGCGTCGCTATATCTACACGCTCCTGCCCCACGAGCAGGATGCGCAGGATGTGATGCAGGAGGTCTGCCTCACCCTGTCGCGAAAGTTTTCCGAATACGACCGCTCGCGGCCGTTCCTTCCCTGGGCCTGCGGCTTCGCCTACCTGAAGGTGCTGCAGCACCGCGATCGCAATCCGCGACGGACCGTCCTCCTGCCGGTGGAGGTGCTGGAACTGGTGGCCCGCGAACGCGAGGCCGAGGAGCCGGTGCTCGCGGAGCGGCTTGTGGCACTCGAGCGATGCCTCGCGAAGCTCGGCAGGGCCGACCGCGACCTCATCAAGGCCCGCTACATCGACCGGATTTCACCCGACGACATCGCCCGCCGGCTGGCCGTCAGCCGCCGTACGACGTTTCGCAATCTCGAACGCGTGCGCCGGCTGCTCTTCGACTGTGTCGGCCGAAGCTCACTCCTAGGAACCGAGGCCGTATGAACGACCAGCGCAACGACGCCGGCCTGCACGAGATCCTCTCCGCGGTCTGCGACGAGACGGCCACTGCCGAACAGATCGAACGCCTCGCGGAGATACTGCGGTCGGATCCCGCCGCCCGGCGGTTCTACGTGCGGTATCTCGACATGCACGGCCGCCTGAGCACGCTCCCGGCCCTGGCGGACGACACAGCCGATGCGCCCCATGCACAACGCATCCAAGCCTGGCGGTGGCCGGCGGTCTGGGGCGGGTTCGCCGCAGCGGTTGTGATCGCGGCCTTCCTGCTCGGCAGCCAGATGCGGAAGCCCGTGGCTCCCGCTCCGGAGCAGACCACTGCTACGGTCCAGCCCTACGTGGCCACGATCATCGACGCCGGCCCAACATCGCTCCTCAACGGCAAGACGGCCACGCCCGGCGCACGGCTCGGCCCCGACCGCTTCCATCTGACAGGCGGCTCTTGCACGCTGCGGTTTGACGGCGGAGCGCAACTGTTCTTCGACGACGACGCCCGCTTCACGATCGTGTCGCGAAATGCCATTCACATCGACCAAGCGGCGTTTGCCTTCCGAGGCGACGTTACCTGCGAGGCGATCTCGATCACCACGCCCCGCTCGACGCTCATCGACGTCGGCACCGAGTATTCAGCGGTGGTGAAGCCTGGCGCTGAGGATCTCCACGTGGTCAACGGCATGGTTCGCCGCACGCCCACTGGCGGCAGCACGGCGGCCGAACTTCTCCCTGCCAGGACCGGCCGATCATATGCCGGCCGCGAGGTCGGCGGCCGCACCATTGAGTTCGACCCGTCCCTCGCCGCCCGCGGTGCAGCGGTCGCTGCGACTCCCTCTCATGCACCTGTGGCACCGCTGGCTCAGGACCGTTTCGAGACCGACTCGCCGCAGATCGGACAGTCTGCCGGCGGCTCGGGCTGGAAGACGCCGTGGGTTTCCCACGCCGGGCTGCCGGAGTTTGCCATAGTGCGGCCGGGGCTCGCTAGCGACTCGTCCGGAGCGATCGCGCATGCCGGCGGCGGCACGGCGGCCGCGCACCGGCGTCTGGCCAGCCCGATCGACCTCGGCACTGACGGCGTCTGGTACGTGCGGTATCTCGTCCGCAGGCCCGCCCCACAGGCCAACGATCCGAACATCGCGATGCTGGTGCTCCGCACTTATGGCCTCACGACCGAGGAGGAGATCGAGCGGCAGTCCGCCCTGCATCTGGCGGTGCACCGGACCGACGCGCTGACCGTGAAATTCGCGGGCCACAGCGTGCGGTCGGCGGTGCCGCAGCCCCCTGGCGAGACGTTCGCGATCGTGGCCAAGATCGTGGCGGGGCAAACGCAGCCTGACCAGATCTTCGCCTGCGTGCTCCCGGTGAGCAGGCTCGGCGACCGCGAGCCGCTGGAATGGGCGGTTGCCACCGACTGCATCGCCTCCGGCCACGTCTACGACCAGGTCTCCGTGGAGATCGTGAGCCAGGGAGAGGTACTCTTGGGCGACATCGCCATCGGCACCAGTTGGTCGAGCATCGCCGGCTGGTCGAGCAACACCGGCAGCACGGACGCATCGCCATGAGGCACGTTTTCGCGGTGGCCCTATCGCTGTGGGTGGCATGCCTCTGGTGCGGGATGGTTTCAGCCGCCATGCCCGAGCATGAACTTGAGGCCGTTCGCGCCGAGACCATGCGTCCCTACACGGGTCCGATGTCGGAGGCCCAGCCGCACGAAGGATTGAAAGGCAAAATCCTCTGCGGCTACCAAGGCTGGTTCAACACACCCGACGACGGCGCCGGCCTCGGCTGGAAGCACTGGTTCCGCGATGGCAAACGGCCTCCGGACCTCGACAACATCGGCATCGACATCCTGCCCGACGTCTCCGAACTGGCACCCGAGGCGCGGCACGCCACAGTCCTCATCGGCAGCGATGGCCGGCCGGTGGAACTGTTCAGTTCGCTCCACCCGCAGACGGTCGACACGCACTTCCGCTGGATGAGGGAATACGGGATCGACGGCGTCTTCGTGCAGCGGTTCGCCGCGCCGCTGGCGAGCCCGAGGCACCTGCGCAACTGCACGATCGTGCTCGACCACTGCCGCACGGCCGCAAACCGCCACGGCCGAACCTACGCCGTGATGTACGACCTCTCCGGGCTGAAGGCGGGCGGCGCGGCCGAAGTGCTGGCCGACTGGCAAGCCCTGCAGACACGGATGCAGATCGGCAACGATCCGGCCTATCTGCGGCTGGGCGGCAAGCCGCTCGTGGCCGTGTGGGGGATCGGGTTCGGCGACAAGCGGGCGTATGGTATCGCCGACTGTCACGAGATCATCGCGGCGATCAAGGCCGATGGCTGCGCGGTGATGGGCGGCGTTCCCACCGGCTGGCGGACGCTCAATCGCGACGCGGTCACCGACAAGTCGCTCCACGAGGTGGTGGCCATGTGCGATGTCGTGAGCCCGTGGACCGTGGGCCGCTACCGCACGTCCGACGAGGTATCCCGTCACGCCACGCGGGATTGGGCGGCCGACGTTGCGTGGTGCCGGGAGCGCTCGCTGCTCTATATGCCCGTCGCCTTCCCGGGCTTCAGCTGGCACAATCTTCACGGAGGGCCAGTCGGCCAGATCCCACGCCGCAAGGGAGAGTTTCTCTGGCGTCAGTTCGCCGAGGCGAGCCGCGTGGGGGCCGAAACGATCTACGTCGCCATGTTCGACGAGGTGGACGAGGCCACGGCGATCTTCAAGTGCGCCGATCCGCCGGCCGGCGAACCGTGCAAGCGA
>CANHYS010000121.1 GCA_947464585.1 Planctomycetaceae bacterium
GAGCCGCTCGGCACGCTCGTGCTCGCCCTTGCCGTGACCGTGATCGAGGCGGCCCTGCTCCTCTCGCTGCTCTTCGCCGGCGGCGCCGGCATGGAGACGCTGCCCCGCGACACCGTCTATGCCACCGTCATGATCATCACCACCGGCGTGGTCGGCCTCTGCACGATGATCGGCGGCCTGGCCCACCGCGAGCAGTCGTTTCGCGTCGATGGGGCGGGCGGGGGCCTCGCGGCACTGATCGTGCTCGCGGTCGTCACGCTCGTACTTCCCGACTTCACGATCACGACCGGCGTCGGCACCTACAGCCGCGGCCAGTCGCTCTTCGTCGCCGTCGTCTCGGCGGCGCTGTGGGGCATTTTCGTCTTCGTCCAGACCGTCCGGCACCGCGACTACTTCCTGCCGCACGATGATCACGCCCGCCCCGAAGAGCATGCCCTGCCTCCCTCGCGCCGGCAGGCGACGCTGAGTCTGGTGTTTCTCCTCGTCGCCCTCGTCGCGGTTGTCGGCCTCGCGAAAGTGCTCTCGCACCCGCTCGAGGAGTTCGTCGAGGCATTTCACCTGCCGCGCGGCGTGGTAGGGATCGTGGTGGCAATGGTGGTGCTCCTGCCCGAGACCTGGGCCGCGATTCGGGCAGCGTATGCCAACCGGCTCCAGAGCAGCATGAACCTCGCGATCGGGTCCGCCCTCGCGACGATCGGCCTCACAGTGCCAGTCGTCGTCTTATTCGCCAACGCCTACGGCCTGCAGCTCGTTCTCGGACTCGACCCGAAGGACATCGTGCTCCTCGCAACGGCCCTGCTCGTGAGCGTTGTCACGCTCGGCACGGGGCGGACCTCGATGATGCAGGGCGCAGTGCACCTCGTGCTCTTCGCGACCTACCTGTTTCTCGCCTGCGTGCCCTGAGGCGGGTATCAAACGAGCCACACATGACGACGAACGACGATGGGATCGCCAAGGAATACCAGGGCATCGAAGCTGCGGAACCGCTGGCCATGTGCGAGGCGATCGCCCACGTGCGTCCGATGTCTGCCATGAAGCCCGTCGCTGATTCGTCGATCCTCGCTGCCGCCCTGATTATGGCGTTCGTGTTGCTCAGCCAAGCTCGCGCACTGGCAGACGAGTCGCCGAAAGACACGAACCAAATCGAGAGCCTGACGCCGGAGCAGGCCAAGAAACTGGCGGCGGAGTTTCCGGGGGTGAGGGTGGATATCGACCCCAGCACCACATACATGGGGCGTTCCCTACCCCTCAATGGCCTGAATTCGCTCGACGCCGACATCGCCACGACGCTCGCCGCTATCGACAAATGGGATGGCAACCTCTCCTCCATCGTCGTCATCGAATCCCCTGATTCCGTCGAGATCGCTGCCGCCCTCGCCACGCGCAAAGGCCCGCTCTCACTCCCGAACCTCAAGAAAATCTCCCCCAAGACACTCACAGCGCTGATCGAGAAGGAAGATGTCGTGATCCCGCTGATCGAGAGGCTGGAGTTGATTCAGGAGCCGGACGGTAGCGCCACGGAAGACTTCGTGATCCCCAAAGGGTTTCAATCGCGGCAGAAGGCACGGCAGCAGGGCAGCTAGAACCCGCCGCTAAAACCCGCCGCACGTGGATGGCAAGCGGGGGAGTGCTTCATCGACCAGCGGGCGGGGGCGGCGTGGCCTCCTCCGCCCACATTGCCGTCAGCGCCAGCGGTATGACGTGAGCCCCTTCAGATCGCGTATGAAGAGCTCGTCCCCCTCGACGGCGAGGTGCGCCCAGCTCTCCTCCGCGGCCACCTTCACCTCGCCGAGCGACACGTATTCCGTGGGCGTGGCCCGGATGAGCCGCAGATCGCCCGTCTCGTCGAGGGCGAGGATGCGGTCTCCCTGGGCCACCATGCTCCAGTAGCGGCCGAACGGCTTCGTGATCCACGACTCCTTCCCCGTGGCGAGGTCGAGGCACGCGAACCGCTGGTTACGGAGGTGCACGTAGGCGTGGCTGCCCATGACGATCGGCGTCGACATGTACCCCTGGATCTTGTTCCTCCACACCTGCTCGACCGGCTTATCGGTACGGGCCGGGTCCACTGCGAAGAGGAACGAACCTCCCCCGTAGCTGGTCGTGAACACGCGGCCTTCACTGACGGTGGGCGTGACGATGTTCATGCCGCGGAAGGCTTCGATCGGGGTCTTCCAGAGCACGGTTCCCTTCTCGGGATCGACGCCGGCGAGTTCCTCGCGGGCCTGCACGAGGATCTGCGGCACGCCGCCGAGCGTGGCGGGGTAGGGAGACGAGAACGCGCTGCCCATCATGCCGCCGCCGTCGTCGAGCACCCGCCAGACGATCTTCCCGGTCAGCTTGTCGAGCTTCACGAAGCCCGAACCGGCCTGCACGTAGACATGGTCGCCGATCACGAGCGGGCTGGAGACGAATCCGAATGCGGGGAGCGGACTCTCCAAGGCGGCCATGAAGTCGACCCGCCACACCTCCCGGCCCGTCGCGGTGTCGAGGCAGACGAGCATGTCGCGCATGCCGGCCACGTAGACGCGATCGCCGTCGACGCAGGGCGTGGAGCGAATCCAGGAGCCGTTCGAGGTGGCGAAGAAGGGGACGCGGAGGGAGCCCTCCCACTGGACGTGCCAGCGCTCCGCACCCGTCGCCCGGTCGAGCGCCCGCACGTGTTCTGTCGAGGTGTCGAGCGTCTCGGTAACGATCACCGTGTCGCCCGCGACTACGGGGCCGGAGTAACTCGGGCCGAGTTCGGTCCGCCAGCGTTTCTCGACCCGCGACTGGTCGAGGCCGTCGGGCCAGGCCGCGCCGGCCACGAATCCGTCGCGGTTCGGGCCTCGCCACTGGGCCCACGGGGCATCGGCACCGGCACGACCGCATCCGAGTCCGACGGCGATGGCCAGCATCGCGGCCCACGCCGCGCGGGCCGGTCGGCGGCGCCGTCCGGCGGAAAGAGCATTCATGCGAGTGGACTCCGTGATGGGATCGAGACCGCCGGGAGCATATCGCGCTGGTCCGAAAAATTGTTTGCATCCAATCGCCTGGCGGCAACGAATGCCTCTTCGTCGGGGCCGCGTGGCGTCGACTGACTCGCGTTCACCTCTCCTCAAAGGGAATCCTCATGCGTTGCTCATCGTTCCGTCTCGCCCTCGCGGCCGCCCTCGTCCTGCCCATGGCAGCGTCGGCCGTCGCCGACGAGTGCCCAGTGGCCGCCGCACAGAAAGCCCAAGCCAAGGCCCGAGCCCAGGCCCACGTGAAGACCCAAGTGCAGCCCCACGTGCAGATGGTGGCGTTCAACGCTGACCGCAAGGACATCGTCGAGACGGCCGTCGGCGCCGGCAGTTTCAAGACGCTCGTGGCGGCGGTGCAGGCAGCCGGCCTGGTCGAGACCCTCAAGGGCAAGGGTCCGTTCACGGTCTTCGCACCCACCGACGAGGCCTTCGCCAAGCTCCCCGCGGGCACGGTCGAGTCGCTGCTCAAGCCAGAGAACAAGGAAAAACTCGTCGCCGTGCTCACCTACCACGTCGTCCCGGGCAAGGTGATGGCGGCCGATGTCGTCAAGCTCACCGAGGCTCCGACGGTTCAGGGCTCCAAGGCGAAGGTGAAGGTCACGGACGGCACGGTGATGATCGCCAACGCCAAGGTCGTGAAGACCGACATCGAGACGAGCAACGGCGTGATCCACGTCATCGACGCGGTGATCCTGCCCCCCGCGGGCAAGTAGTCGACGGCTCGCAGGTCAGCGGCCGGCTGGCGGGGTGGGCATGAGCCTTCCCCGCCGCCGGCACGCGTTACGCACCACAGACTACGATGAAGCCGGTGTGCCGCTGGCGGAGGGCCGGCATGGCGAACGGCGGCAGCACGAAACCGAATACGCAGAGGCTCGTCTTGGAAGACTCGCTACTCACGAGGATCGCCGATGGAGACCAGTCGGCCGTGCCGGAGTGCATCTCCCGGTATGGCGGACTGGTCTGGACGCTCGCGCGGCGTCGGCTGGCGAGCCGGGAGGATGCCGAGGATGTCGTGCAGGAGATTTTCGTCGATTTGTGGAGGTCGGCAGACAGGTTCGATCCGCTGGTCGCCGAGGAGATCACTTTCGTCGCGATGATCGCCAGACGACGCGTCATCGACAGGCTCCGCCAGCGGTCGGGGCTGCCGCAGACAGCCTCGATGAACGACGCGGGCGTGTCCGGTGTGGTCGATGTCGCGGGCTGGGAGACGGCGGGCCGACGGCTCGAGCTTGGCGAAGAAGCCCGGATCGCCGACGAGCATCTCCAGCGGCTCAAGCCCGAAGAGCAGCAGATGCTTCGGCTTTCGATCTACGACAACCTCTCGCATGCGGCGATCGCCGAACAGACCGGCTTCCCTCTGGGCACGGTCAAGTCACACATTCGACGCGGACTCGACAGCCTGCGACGCACGCTGGCTGGTCGCCGACGGGATGCCTTCGAAGCAGCCGGCCACGGGCGGGCGACCACTGAAAGGAGCACGCGATGAGCGGCTTCGACAACGAACACGACAATGCCTCCTGGGCATCGGCCCCCGGAAACGACCCGAGCGACTGGGAGTTCGCCGCTGCGGCGATCGAACTGGCGCTGGTCCACCGCGCGGGCAGCCCACTCCCGGCCCTGCCGGATGAGCTTGCCACGCGAATCGGCCACGCGGCGCCGGCGCACCTGCCGCTGGTCACTGCTGTCGAGCCCAGGCCGGCACCGAAGTCTCTGGGGGGCCAGTCTGCCGGTCGGCCTTGGCTCGCGGCGGCCGGTTGGTGGACGGCGGCCTGTCTCGCTGGTGTGCTCGCCTGGCAGTGGAGTGGGGCGTCGCGGATCGCGGCACCGCCGAGCGGCGACGGGAAGCCGCCGGTGCTGGCGGAGCTGCGCGGCAAGCTGCTGGCCGAGGATCCCGAGGCTGTGACGGTCGCTTGGAAAAAGGCGGGTGATGATCCGGCGATCGTCGCCGGCGAGGCCGGCCAAGAATCGGTGGCCGGTCAGGAATCGGTGGGCTCCCTGGGCGACGTCGTCTGGAGTTCCGCACGCCAGCAGGGCTACATGCGGTTTCGGGGCCTGGCAGCCAACGATCCGACCGTCGCTCAGTATCAACTCTGGATCTTCGATGCGGAGCGTGACGATGCCTATCCCGTGGATGGCGGCGTGTTCGACGTGCCGGCGGCCGGTGGCGATGTCGTCGTCAGGATCGACCCGCGGCTCCGGGTCAGCCGGGCCACGGCATTTGCGATCACCGTCGAGAAGCCCGGCGGCGTGGTCGTCTCCAACCGCAAGCGACTGCCGCTGCTGGCAGCGGTGCCATGATCCGTCGACGATGACAACGCTCAGGCTGCTGTCGCCGGTGGTCAACCTTCGACTTCTGCCGAGCTATAGTATGAATGGTGCCGATCTCGCTTTGTGCTCATGGGGGAGCGGTGACACACAGCTTCGCACAGTGCTCCCATGGAAGCGGCGTCGATCACGTTTTCCCTTGCTGGTGCTGCGGGCTCGCGGGGACAGAAAAGAGCTGCGTCCCCTTTTGAGGTCTGGCATGAAGCCCGTCGCTGGTTCGTCGATCCTCGCTGCCGCCCTAATTGTGTCGCTCGTGTTGCTCAGCCAAGCTCAAGCACTGGCAGACGAGTTGCCGAAAGACACGAACCAAATCGAGAGCCTGACGCCGGAGCAGGCCAAGAAACTGGCGGCGGAGTTTCCGGGGGTGTGGGTGGTGATCGACCCCAGCACCACATACATGCGGCGTTCCCTACCCCTCAATGGCCTGAATTCGCTCGACGCAGAGACGGCCACGGCCTTGGCTGCATACTCCGAGGGGCCGCTCCTGCTCGACGGCCTGACCACGCTTAACGCCGCCACCGCCAAGACGCTCGCGCAGTTGAAGAACGAAGCGATGTCCCTCAACGGCCTGACCACGCTCGACGCCGCCACCGCCAAGACGCTCGCGGAGTTTAAGTGCGAAACGCTGTCCCTCAACGGCCTGACCACGCTCGACGCCACCATCACCAAGACGCTCGCGGAGTTTAAGGGCAGCAGGCTGTCCCTCAACGGCCTGACCACGCTCGACGCCGCCATCGCCAAGACGCTCGCGGAGTTTAAGGGCAGCAGGCTGTCCCTCGGCGGCCTCACCACGCTCGACGTCGACATCGCCAAGACGCTCGCGGAGTTCAAGGGCGAACAACTGCTTCTCAATGGCCTGACCACGCTCGACGCTGACACCGCCACGGCGCTCGCGGAGTTTAAGGGCGGCAGGCTGGAACTCAACGGCCTGACCGCGCTCGACGCCGCCACCACCAAGGCGCTCGCGGAGTTTAAGGGCAGCGCGCTTTGGCTCAACGGCCTGACCACGCTCGACGCTGCCACCGCCAAGACGCTCGCGGAGTTCAAAGGCGATTACCTGTCTCTCGACGGCCTGACCACGCTCGACGTCGCCACCGCCAAGGCGCTCGCGGAATCGAAGCCATGGGATGGGCAACTGCCCAACATCACCGCCTTCGAATCCCCTGACTCCGTCGAGATCGCCACTGCCCTCGCCACGCGCGAAGGCCCGCTCTCCCTCCCGAACCTCGCGAAAATCTCCCC
>CANHYS010000122.1 GCA_947464585.1 Planctomycetaceae bacterium
CGTTCGAGGGACTCAGGTCACGGTGGACGAAGCCCTGCCGGTGCGCCTCGGCGATCGCACCGCAGATCTGACGGCCCAGAAAGACGGCGCGGCCCGCAGGCATCGGCCCGGACCGGCCGACGATGTCGGCGATGCAGAGCCCCGGCAGAAACTCCATGGCGCAGTACGCCGTGCCGTCGCCCGTGCGTCCGAAATCGAAGACGCTGACGGTGTTGGGGTGCAACAGTCGGGCCGCCGCCTGCACCTCCCGGTCGAACCGGGCCGTCGCCACGGGGTCTCCCGGCCTCACGAGCTTGATCGCGCACGGCCGCTTCAGCTCGTCGTGTTCCGCCAAATAGATGTGGCCTACCCCGCGATCGCCGAGCGAACGCAGCAGGCGATAGGGGCCCACGCGGCCGAGTCCGCCCGGACCGGAGTCGCGATCACCGTCCGCGCCACTCTCGTGGCCGCGCAACACCCAGGCCGCGAGCGTCGCGAGCACCACGCCCATGATGAGAAACAGGGCGTTGGCCATGACGATCTGGTGGTTCGCCACGTCGTCCATGTCGAGGTTGACCGTGTCAGCATGATGCAGCACGAACCCGTGGCAGAGAATCAAAGCGGCCGCCATCGTCACCACGATCCGCGCCGTCGCCGCCGGAGCCCGCGGCACGAAGACGCCGCAGCAGATCATGAGCACGATCGTTCGGATCACGCCGTTCTTCTGCACGGCGACGGCATCGACCAGTTCGCGGCGGTCGATGAGGTCGACCGCAGAGAGGTATTGCGCGGCGAGCATGATCAGCATCTCGAAGCCGAACAGGCAGCCCTCCACGAGCCGCACGTGCCGCCGGCTGAGCCGCAGCGGCGACAGGAGGAGGGCACACGTGAGCCCCGCCACCGCCGCCCGCAGCAGCAGTGACCACGTCGGAGCATCGGACGAAGCCGTCAGCACCGACTCGGGCCCGGTCACCTTGACCAGGGCGAACGCCAGGTGAAAGAGCGAAAGGAATCCAGCCACGGCCGCGAGCCGCCACCGCAACTGTGGTGTCGCGATGCCGCTCCCGTCCTCCTGCGGGCTTCCCAATGTGATGCCTGGAGAGGCGTCCGCAGCGTCTTCCGTCGCCGACTCGAGATCGATGTCGTCCTCGTCATCGGGGCCCCGCGCGACGTCCTGACGGCTCGTGGTGTCGTTCGCTGCACGCATGGGTGGGTCTTTCTTCGGGAGTGGCGGCGGTGCCTGACACCGCCGCCGGGTGCCTAGCCGTTACGGCTTCCGGCCTTGGGCGGGCTTGGGTGTGCCGTGCGAACCGGGCAGGGACGATGAGTCTGGCAAAGGCACCTCGCGAAGCCACGACCGCGCCTTCTTGAGCCCCTCGTCGAAGACGCCCTTCTGGCCGGCAAGTTCACCCTCGACGGTCTCGACCGCCTTTTCGACCGAATCGACGCCGGGCACCTGGGCCTTGATGCCGCCACGGAGCCACGGCACGTAGGCATACGCCGCGACGACGAGCGCCAGCGTCATCAGTGGGATCCGCATCCGGAGGACCGTGTCGCGATAACGATACCAGTCGGTCCACAGGTAGTAGAGCGTGAACGGAGGGACGAGGAAGAGCGCCCCCTGCAGGGGATTCTTCCGGAACGAGAGGGTCAGGAGGCTGGTGATGTCTCCTGCGAGTCCGACGAGGTTGAGCGCCACGACCACGCCGCACAGCATCGTGGCGAGAGAATGCCGGCCAATCATCCCGCTGGCGACCGCCAGAATGATGAGGATGAACGACACGGTGTAGCTGGTCTCACTGATCCAGGTCGTCACCCGACCCAACAGGCCGAAGAACAACCGGTAGGCGACGAGTATCGACGACGCCCCGCCCGCCACTGGCCGCACGGTCCCGGGCGAGACGCTGTTCACCAGCGGGGCGACCATGTTGGTCACGAGCGCAAAGAAGTTCGCTGACGTTTCACTGGCAGCTGCGGTCGGGGGAGCGACGCGTGGGGCGGCCACGCGAGACGGCGGCCGCGGAACGGTCGCCGGGGACGTGAAGACGCTCGGGGGCACAGCGACGGCCGGCCCCAACTCGGCGTTGTCCCAGTCCGACGCGGCGAGGGCCGGCACGTTGACCGGAGTGACGGGACGCAGCGAGTAGTCGCCCGCCTCATTCGCCGCAGGCTTCGGGGCGGGACGATCAGTTGCCGCGGATGGGCGTCCGCCGGCGGACGGCAACTGGCTGGCAACCGCCGTTCGCCAATCGGCGGCCGCCGTTGGATTCCCTGAACCGCTCTGCCCAGGACCACCAGACGCGGCCTGACCGCTCGGCACGACCGTGCGCTGCTTGCAGTAGCGGCAGCGGCCGGTCCGGCCCGCCAACGCCGCATCCGCCACGAGCGGCTTCGCACAGTGCGGGCAGGCGAAGCTGATCTTCACGGCGGAACCTCCGAGAACGGAAAGACCCGACGATACGACGGCCATCGGTCGCTGTGCAAGTGCCAAGGGAGCCGATTGCGCCTGACTCGCGGCTTGTGGGCGGTGTTTCACCGCCATTCATCGATCAGGTTGGCCACGAGCGCCGTCCACCCCGTCTGGTGGCTCGCTCCCAGGCCGGCAGCCGTGTCGCCGTGGAAGTATTCATAGAAGAGCAACTCATCCCGCCAGCGCGGATCGCCCTGAAACCGCGGCGTGTCGCCCCACACGGGCCGGTGGCCGGAGCCATCGAGGAGGAAGACACCGGTCATTCGTCGGGCGATGTCGCGGGCCATCGCGCGGAAGCCGATCGGCTGGCCGGCCGACGCGGGCGTCTCCAGGCAGACGTCCGGACCGAAGGCGGTGCCCAGCTTCCGCAGCGACTCGATGATCAGGAACGTCGTCGGAAACCAGATCGGCCCCCGCCAGTTGGAGTTGCCCCCCTTGAGCTTCGTCTCCGATTCCGCCGGCTCGTAGCCCATCCGACGCCCTTCGAATTCGAACGGCTCGTGCTGGTGCTTCTTGGAGAGCGACCGCACGCCGTGCGGTGCCAGAAACTCATCCGGATCATGAAGCCGGCCCAGGAGCCGCGTGAGCTGCGCGAAATTCATGATCGTGAGCAGGTGCGTGGTCGATCCGTCGGCCTGCGGCACCCGCTGGATCACCTTCGACACCATGTCGGCGCGGTTGTGCATGAACCAGTTCAGGTTGGCCGAGAACTCCTTGAAGGGCTCTATCCACTTCGCCTCCAGACGCTCGACGGCGAACAGCGGGATGAGCCCCACCAGCGACCTCACCCTGAACTTCTGATACCGACCATCGGCGTGCTGCAGCACGTCGTAGAAGAAGCCGTCCTCCTCGTCGAAGAGGGCGTAGTCGCGGCGGCCCATGTGCTTCATCGCATGCGCGATGGAGGCATAGTGCTGCAGAAACTTCGACGCCATGCTCTCGTAGACGGGATTTTCCTTGGCCAACTCCAGCGAGATCCGCATCATCGTCAGGGAAAACATCCCCATCCAGCCGGTGGCGTCGGACTGTTTGAGCGAGGCGCCGTCCTCGAGCTGCTCGCTCCGGTCGAAGATGCTGATGTTGTCGAGGCCGAGGAAGCCGCCTTCGAACACATTGTGGCCTTCGCGGTCGACCTTGTTCACCCAGCTCGTGAAATTCAGCAGCAGCTTGTGGTAGCACCGCTCCAGCCAGGCCCGATCCTTGCGGCCTTGCAGCCGTTTCTCCATGGTGTAGACCCGCCACACGGCCCAGGCATGCACGGGTGGATTGAGGTCATTGAATTCCCACTCGTAGGCCGGCAACTGACCGCTGGGGTGTTGGAACTGCTCGAAGAGCAGGAACCAGAGTTGGTCCTTGGCAAACTGCGTGTCGACGAGCGCGAATGGAACACACTGAAAGGCGAGATCCCAGGCCGCGAACCATGGGTATTCCCAGGTGTCGGGCATGGACAGCACCCGCAGCGAATTGAGGTGCCGCCAGTGCTGATTGCGGATCGTCTGCCGCGAGGCCGGCGGCGGCGCGGCGGGATTGTCGCCGTCGAGCCACTTCTCGACGTCGAAGATGTAGTTCTGCTTTGACCAGAGCAGCCCCGCCAACGCCCGCCTCTGCACGTGCCGCTCGTCGGGCGTGGCGTCGGGCGGTGCCACCTGCTCGTAAAAGAGATCGGCCTCCTCTCGCCGTGCGGCAAGCGTGGCATCGACGAACGCGGCGAGCGATGGCCCACCGTTGGAGAAGGCTGTGGTTGGCGGCAGCACCTCGGCGGGCGGCCTGTCGGTGAGCACGAGATGCATGACGGCCGAGCCACCGGGCGGCACCAGCCAGCGCCGGTGGATGCAGACCTTCGTGCCGCTGCCAGCCGGGTTCAAGGCGGCCCGCTCCCGCTCGCAGAGAAACCGGTGAAACGCATCCTTGGTGAACCGGGAACGGCTGGCACTTCCGGCCCCGTAGACGACTGGGCCGTTGGTCTCGTTGTCGGTCGCCAGCACGACGGCGGCATCGGCCGCGGCGAGAAGCCAGCGAGGCCCGAGTCGAAAGCCCGCAGGCATCCGCGGATCGAGGAGCATGCCGGTGTCGTCGGCCTCCATGCAGAGCGTGCCGACCGGCCCTGCCACGGTGCGGATCACCGGCTCTGGCAGCGGCTGTGGCCCCCATGACCAGGTGTTGCGAAACCAGAGCGTCGGCAGCATGTGCAGCGGGGCCGGGTCGGGCCCGCAGTTCGTGGCCGTGATCCGGATGGCGATCTCGTCGGTCGAGGACTTGGCGTATTCGACGAGGATGTCAAACCAGCGGTCGTCGGCGAAGACGCCCGTGTCGAGGAGTTCGTACTCTGGCCCCTGCCCTCTTCGCCGCTGGTTTTCTGCCACGAGCTGTTCGTAGGGAAACGCCCGCTGCGGATAGCGATACCGCAGGCTCATGAAGGAGTGGGTGGGGGTGTTGTCGACGTGGAAGTAGTATTCCTTCACGTCCTCGCCGTGGTTTCCCTCGAAGGGGGTGACGCCGAAAAACCGCTCCTTGAGATGCGTATCGGATTCGTTCCAGAAGGTCGGAGCGAAGCAAAGCAGTTGAAACCGGTCGCAGATTCCGGCGATGCCATCTTCGCCCCACCGGTAGGCCTTGGAACGCGACTTGCCGTACGGGAGATACCGCCAGGCGTCGCCATCCGCCGAATAGTCCTCCCGGACCGTGCCCCAGGCCCGGTCCGAGAGATAGGGCCCCCACCGCCGCCAGCCATGGGCGTCGTCGGTGACCGTGCGGAGCCGGGCGACCTCGGGATTCGGTTCGGTTGGTCTGGTTGGCATGGGGCTGGCGACCGGCATGGGGAGCGGCAAAGAGCGGGCCGCGGAATCCGCTTGGCGACTTCGACGTATTCGCCCCAGAATCGCCACGGCGAAGGGGTGATTCAAGTCGCTGGAATCCCGAGGCCGCACCGAGACAGGCCACGGCTTGAAGAACCGCCGCTCCCCCGTCACAGTGGCGGTGCACCCGCCAGCATCCACCGCCCAAGCCCGCAGGACGCACCGATGAACGACCTGAAGATCTTCTGCGGCCCCGCCAATGCGCCGCTCACGCAGGACATCTGCCGCTACCTGAACCTGCCGATGGGCAAGATCTCGATCGGTCGATTTCCCGATGGCGAGATCTCCTGCAAGATCGACGAGGACGTCCGCGGCCGCGACGTGTTCATCGTGCAGCCCACCTGCCCACCGGTGAACGAAAACCTGATGGAACTGCTCGTGATGATCGACAGTTTCAAGCGGGCCAGTTCCTACCGGCTCACGGCGGTGATCCCCTACTTCGGCTACGCCCGCCAGGACCGCAAGGACGCCGGCCGAGTGCCGATCACCGCCAAACTCGTTGCCAACCTGATCACGCGGGCGGGTGCCGACCGGGTGCTCGCCATGGACCTGCATGCCGCTCAGATTCAGGGCTTTTTCGACGTGCCCGTGGACCATCTCTACGCGGCGCCTGTGCTCAACAACCACCTTCAGTCGCTCGATCTGCCCCACGACGAACTGGTGGTCGTGAGCGCCGATGCCGGCGGTATCAAGCGGGCGGTCGGCCACGCCAACCACTTGGGAGCCCCACTGGCGATCGTCGACAAGCGGCGGCTGAGCGCCGACACGACCAAGAGCACGAACGTCATCGGCGCCGACGTGTCGGGAAAGATCGCGCTGATGTTCGACGACATGATCAGCACGGCTGGCTCCATCTGCTCCGCTGCCGAGGTGGTTCATCGGCATGGCGCGAAGGCCATCTATGCGGCGGCCACCCACGGCCTGCTCGTCGGCCCCGCGATCGAGCGGCTCAAGGCGGCCCCCTTTGCGGGCATTATCATCACCGATTCCATCCCGCTGCCGCCGGAAAAATCGCTCCCCAACATCACCGTGCTCTCGGTTGCCAGCCTCCTCGGCCAGGCCATCAAGCGGATTCACCGCAATGAGTCGGTGAGCATGATGTTTCAGTGAGCACGCCGCAGGCCCGTGCTGGGCCCAGATCTGGACCCAGCACGGTGACAGAAAAAGCCGAAAAACAGCCCCCCTCCCCCCGTAAAACACTTCTCCCCCGGGCGAGAGTGGACTCGGCTTGCGGAAAGGCGGTTTCATGGCAAAATGGCCCGC
>CANHYS010000123.1 GCA_947464585.1 Planctomycetaceae bacterium
AGCGCGATCCGTACCGGGTCGGGCGGCGTCGCGGCAGAGAGCGTGAGCGTGAGCCAGGCGGCGGCCGTGCCGAGCACGCGGCCCCCGATGTTCGCGGCGAAGCTCTCGCCCGTGCCGCGGAGATGCGTGGGAAAGACGAGCGGGATGTAGTTGCCCCAGAAGCTGAACTGCGACACGGTGAACAGGCCGGCCACGAAGATGCCGGCCTTGATCAGCGGCAGCGAACCAGCGTTTGGCAACTGCGTCGAGATCCACCAGAAGAGCGCCGGCACAAGCAGGAGCGCCGGGAGCTGAAAGACCCGCAACAAGAGCCGTCGGCTGGCGATCCGCAGTGCCGCGAAGGCCAGTAGCACGCGGCCCACCAAGCCACCGATTTCCTGATAGATCGTGACGCCAGCGACCGCCTCGTCGGTGGCGTTTCCGGCAATGCTCTTCAGCCGCCCGGGCGCCACGGTTTCCCCTTTTGCCTTCGCGGCGGCGATCGCCTCCTCCTGCGCTTCCTTCGCCGTGGCGAGAATCGCGGCGTGTCCCTTCGGCCCGCCGAGGATCTGGGGCAGCTGCTGGATCGCGCCGAAGGCGATGCCGTAGCTGGCGGCGAAGACCAGCGTTGTCACCACCGTGGCGCGGACGAGCGCGGGGCTGAACAGTTCGCGGATGCTGGGCCGCTTCAGCGTGCCCGCCGCCTTCTTCTGCGCCCACACGGGGCTCTCGGGCAGGAACGGCCGGATGAGGATCAGCGGCAGGGCGGGGATCACGCCGGAGATGAGCGTGTACCGCCAGGCCTCGTGGTCGCCGTGGATCGCGGGCAGTGCCAGCGCGAACTTCGCCGCGAGGATGTTCGCCAGTCCCACGAGCAGCCCGCCGAGCGAGGAGAACGCCTGCGTCCAGCCGAGCGCACTCTCCCGCTGCCGCGCGTCGGGAAACAGTTCGGCGAGCCATGCCACCGCGGCCACGAATTCCACGCACACGCCGATGAACACGAGGCAGCGAAAGAAGAGCAGTTGCGGCAACGACGTGGCAAAGCCCGCCGCCAGCGCCGCAAACGCGTAGAGCAGGATGCTGAACGTGAGCACGCGCCGCCGCCCCAGCAAGTCCGTCAGGTAGCCGCCCAGCAGACCGAAGACACCGCCGGCGATCGCGGGCACGAAGAACAGGGCCCTGGCCCACTTCGTGTATTCGGGCGAACCCGGCACGAGCAGCGGCACGCCCGCGGCCGTTGCGCCTCCCAGCGCCGCGAGCGCCGGCTTGATCACCAGCGGCAGCATCAGCAGTTCGTAGATATCAAACGCAAAACCGATCGCCGCGATGGCGCAGACGAGCCATCCGGTCGTCGACAGCCGGCCTGATGCGGTGAGCCCGCTCGTGGGGGCAGAAGAGTCGTGAGGCGCGGCCATGCGGCGAACTCCATGAAGAACGGAAAACGGAGAACGGAAAACGAAGGAAGCCGATCAGGCCCAAAAGCCTATCGGCAAACCTTCGCGCGGAGAAATCGGGCCGATCTCACGGGCCGATCGACGGCGGGCACTTGGCGAGGAAGTCGCGGGGGCCACGGGTCGTGTAGTAGGGATAGGCGACGGCACCGGTGGGCGGGCCGGCGGGGCCGGTCGCGCCGTAGTTGGAGGCTTCGAGGGCCGCCTCTTCCTCGGGGCTCAGGTGATGCTTGGCGAGGCCACCGTAACGGCCGACGTGCCGCTTGTGGCATGCGCCGTCCTCGCAGTCCCCACCCTGGCACGCGCCACCCTTACAGCCGCCCGTCGGGCAGACGCCGCCCTGGCAGGCACCGCTTTCACATGCGCCGTCCTGGCAGGCGCCATCCTGACACGCACCGTCCTGGCATGCTCCGCCGCCCGCATGCCGGGCCTGATGGGCGTAGGGGCCATCGAAGTTGGCGAGGAAGAGGCGGTCGATGATCGAACAGCCGCTCGACATGCCGAACACGGCGATCAACAGGGCAAAGCTGGCAAAGCGTTTCATGGGCGAAGTTTCCCGAGGGGCGGGGACGGTCGGCGGCAAACCACTGCCGGACTCCACCGCGATCACCAACGGTATCGGTCGTGCCGGCCGCACCAGTTGAGAAAAGCCTGCGGGCGTGAAGACAGGCAAGATAGGCGCATTCGGGCGACGCAGCGGATCGAGGACAGCGAGCACTGCATGCGACCGCCGTTGGACCGTTGATCGCTGGCGAGGCCGTTCGACATCACGGAAGCACGCTTGTAATCTGCGGATCCTGGTTTGGAACGCCCTGCCCCACCGAGGAAAGCCATGCCGATGCTCACCACTGGTCCGATGCCGTTGAAGGCCATCGGTCGATACCGCGCTGTCACGGCAGACGTGGTGCTTCTGGTCGTCTGGCTGGCGGTCGCCACGACCATTCCGAACGCGTGTGCCCAGCAGGTCGAGTCGGCGGGATCTCCCGCTGCCGTAGCCGCGATCCGCGCCGCCGCAGCTGCCTATCGGGAAGCACTCGCCAAGGGAGATACGAACGCCGTCAAGGCCGCCTGGACGGCCGATGGGGATATCGTCGACGGCTGGGGAAACCGGCTGCGGCCGCAAGACATGGATGCGCTCGATGGCGGGCGTGACGCTGCAACCAAACCGCGACCAGAGTTCCGGCTCAACGACACGCAGTTGCGATTCATCACCGCCGACGTCGCCGTCGAGGATGGCACGGTCGATATCGTTCTTCCCGGGATGTCGACCTCGATCGAGGGTTGGTTCTCAGCGATCTGGGTTCGCAGCGGTGAGACATGGAAGCTGGCCGGTCTCCGCGAGTCGGAGCGACCAGCCGTGGCCGACGCCGACATGCTCGCTGATCTCGACTGGCTGGTCGGAGAGTGGGTGCTGGCCGTTGAAGAACCTGCCGCGCAGAGCGGCGCAGGAAAGCCGGCAGCCGTGGCCGCGATGGAGATGAGCGTCCGCTGGGATGCGGGGCGCACGTTCCTCGTTCGCGAGGCCCGCATTCCCGTTGCCGTGACCGACGACGATGCCGCAGGCGTCATCGAGGTCCACCAGCGGATCGGCTGGGATCCGCTCGTCAGGCGAATACGGTCGTGGAGTTTCTCCTCGGACGGCAGCCGCGGCGAGGCCACGTGGTTCCAGGACGGCGACTCCTGGATCGCGATGCAAACGGCAGTCCTGCCAAACGGCCGGCAGGAGACGGCGGTCAACATCTACTCCTACGACGGCCAGGATCGGTGCGTCTGGCGGATCCTGCCGGAGGCCTTGGAGTCGGACGATGGTCGGGCAACGCGAGCGACCTGGGTGCGCAAGCCAAAGGGGGTGGACCGATGAACGGATCGACGTGTGGTTTCCGATGGGGATGCGTGGCAATTGCCTGTGGGCTCTGCTGGATCGTCACATCCGTGCCGGACGGTGCGATTGCGTGGGCTGCCGATCCGGCTGCCGGACGAGCGATCGATCCTTCCGTCGACGATGACGATGGCGAACTCGCCCGCAAGGCTGACATTCTCCACAGCCCGGACTGGCAGCGGGCAATCGCCGAGCTTGGCAGTTGGTTGGCCACGCAGTCTGTCTATTCACCGTCCGAGGTCCGGCGAATCAAGGTGCAGTTCAACGAGCGGGTCGCGGCGATGTCGTCGTATGAGTTGGAGTATCTCCTCGATTCGATCTCGGCGAAGCTGCGATTGCTCGACACGGTCGAGGCTCGCGACGCCAAAGCCTGGCTGGGCGAGTACCTCTCGGCGATGTCCGACGCGCGTCGGGCCCAGGAAATGCGAAACGTTCCCTCCATCCTCGACATGTCCGCCGATCAGCTCTGGCGTGAGATTCAGCGGATCGATTCCATGCGGGGGGCTCTCCGACAGCGCCAGCAGGGCGTCGAATCACGGCAGGCTGCGCTGACGAACCGGGCCGCCTCGGGCAGGGAGGCATCATCCGCCGCGGCCCGCGCAGCTGCCGCACGACAGCGGGCCGCCCCATCACACTCGCCCTATCGCTCACGAGGCGGTTCGGCGCCCTTTTCGGATGTTCAACGACGCCGGTCGTCGATCGGCGTCGGCCCGATGGGTGCGTTCATCATGCTCTGACAGGTGAAGAAGGGGCGAGGACTGCCACGCTGCGTCAGAACGTGGCGTCTGCCCGCACGCCGTACACGAAGGCGTTGTCGGTGGAAATCGCCCCGAGCCCCGGGCGAATCCACTGCAGGTCGGGCGTGATGTTCAGCCAGGGCGTGGCCTGGATGGTGGAGAACCAATCGAGGCCGATGCCATTGCGCGGGCCGAAGAGGGCCGTAGGCACCGAGCCGAACTGATCGCTCGCGCTCACGAAAGCGGCACGGCCTTCAAACGGACAAGCAGATTGACGCCATCGGGAATCAGCGGCGTGTCCCACACGGTGGCTGGATTTCCAAGTTCTCGAATAGCCGCAGAAGACGGGGGCATCAGCATCGCGGAGCGATCGTTTCGGGGGAGCTATGGAGTCACTGAACAGCCCGCGGTGCCGCGGACTGCACCGGACTGCGCCGGACTGCACCTATCGGCCGCTCGTCCACCGTCTGCTGCTTGCAGAAGCACAGTTGACCGTCCTATCCCTTGAAAACTGTGGTTGGCAGATCTAGTGTTCCCTCCACCTGCCTTTTCGAAAGGGTCTTTTCACGATGACTATCCAACGATCTTCCCTGTTGATTCTTGGCGCCGTCGCGGTTGTCGGCCTGCTCGTGTCCGGCGCCACCGCGGCACAGCCGAAGCAGCCAAACATTCTCGTCATTTGGGGGGACGATATCGGCCAGTCAAATATCAGCGCCTACACGCGGGGCATGATGGGGTACCAGACGCCGAACATCGATCGGATTGCCCGCGAAGGCATCATGTTCACCGACTACTACGGTGAACAGAGCTGCACGGCGGGTCGGTCGGCTTTCCTGCTTGGGCAGAGCGTGTTTCGCACCGGGCTTTCGAAGGTCGGCCTGCCCGGAGCCAAAGAAGGCATCAGCACACTCGATCCCACCATCGCGGGTCTCCTCAAGGATCAGGGCTATGTCACCGGGCAGTTCGGCAAGAATCACTTCGGCGACCGCGACGAGCATCTGCCGACGAATAACGGTTTCGATGAGTTCTACGGCAACCTCTACCATCTCAATGCCGAAGAGGAGCCCGAGAACGAAGACTATCCACGCGACCTGGTTTTGCCCGATGGATCGACTTTCCTGAAGAGGTTCGGCCCCCGCGGCGTGATCAAGTCGTTTGCCAACGGTGCGATCGAAGACACCGGCCCGCTCACCCGCAAGCGGATGGAGGCGGTCGATGACGACACGAGCGATCGTGCAATTGACTTTATCCGTCGCCAGCATGCGGCAGGTAAGCCGTGGTTCGTCTGGTGGAACGGCACGCGGATGCACTTTCGCACGCACATCAGCGACGAGCGGACGGCCGAGATCAAGAAGCAGTATCCGCGCGCCGACGCGTACACCGTCGGCATGATCGAGCACGACATGCACATCGGCAAGTTTCTTGCGCTGCTCGATGAGCTCGGCCTCGCCGACAACACGATCGTCCAGTACTCGACCGACAACGGCCCGCATTCCAACACCTGGCCAGATGCTGCTGCGACCCCGTTTCGCGGCGAGAAGAACACCAACTGGGAGGGCGGCTGGCGGGTCCCCTGCCTGGTTCGCTGGCCCGGCGTGGTCAAGCCCGGCTCCGTCTCCAACGGGGTCGTCCATCACATGGACTGGCTGCCGACCTTTCTGGCGGCCGCCGGCAAGCCTGATATCAAGCAGGATCTGCTCGACGGCTACAAGTCTCCTGCCCTTGGCCGCGAGTACAAGGTGCACCTCGACGGATATGACCTCTCCAACCACCTCCGGGCCCCCCATAGCACGCCGAGTCCGCGGAAGGAAGTCTTCTACTTCTCTGACGACGGTGACCTGACCGCGCTGCGATATGACGACTGGAAGTTCATTTTCATGGAACAGAAGACGCAGGGAACGCTCCGCGTCTGGATGGAGCCCTTCACGCCGCTCCGCATACCGCTGGTGTTCAATCTCCGCCGCGACCCCTACGAACGAGCCTCGATCACGTCCAACACCTATTACGACTGGATGATCGACCGCGCCTTCATGTTGGTGCCGGCACAGGCCTATGTTGGGCAGTTCTTGGCAACCTTTAGGGACTACCCGCCGCGAATGCAGGCTGCCAGCTTTTCGCTCGACAAGGTGATGGAAACGCTGAAGCAAGGGGCATCAGGGGCCCAATGACGGTTCCCGTGGCCGTGGTCAAAATGTCGCGTTGGCACGGATGCCGTACACGAACGCGTTGTCGGTGGAAATCGCCCCGAGCCCCGGGCGAATCCACTGCAGGTCGGGCGTGATGTTGAGCCAGGGCGTGGCCTGGATGTTGTAGAACCACTCGACGCCGATGCCATTGCGCGGGCCGAAGAGGGCCGTAGGCACCGGGCCGAACTGATCGCTCGCCCCCACGAGGAACCAGCCGAGCCCGAACGTGTCACCCCGCGCCCCGCCAAGCGGGCTGAAGCCGCCGATGCCGGTGCTCAGGAAGTATTTGATCGGGTTCGGGTTGCCGTCGGCGATGGAAGCGCGGCCGAACAG
>CANHYS010000124.1 GCA_947464585.1 Planctomycetaceae bacterium
GGCATGCACATGCCGGGGGCCACGGCCCATGTATTCCTGCTGGAATCGTGACACGGCGTCACAGACCGCCGCCTCGATCTCACCCTGTGATTTCAGAGCATCCATGACCACCTGCCTCCGCACCAGAAGAACCCCACGACGGGGGGGTACGCTCCTGCAGGGTGTGGTTTCGGCTGAATGGACAGACGCCGATGAGCCTGGACTGGCGACATCCGGCTGGGAAGACTGGGCTGCCCAGGCATGCAAGGAAAAAATGTTTTGTCTAACTTCAGACGCACAGACCACACAAACACCGCATCCTACGCAGCCTTTGCATCCTTCTTGCGTTCACTAGACTGCGCTCTATAATGGGGCTGCTGAAGGGCCGTAAGCGATCCCAAATCGCGTCGGAAATTCGGCGACACAACAACATTGATCGGAAGACGAGTCGAGGGGCATCCCGGCCTTGGTCCGGGCGGTCCGTTGCAGCGTAAGCCGGCGAGAAAGAGAGCCTTTGGGCGCTCCTTCTTGCCGGCTTTTTTTGTTTTTCCACAGCCCGCCATGGGCAGAAACAAACACGCCGACACGAGTTCAGCAGCACACACCAAGAGGCGACGCGATGACAAAGCATTTCGACGAGAGGGTAGCGCGACAGGTGGCCCAAGCGACCGGCTCTTTCGAACACCTGCTCCTGGGACGCACGCCCCGGAGCGTGACCGTTGTGGCCGACGGCCGCTGGATGGTGGTCAATCTCCACGAGGCCTTCTCGCCCGTGGAGCGGCGACTGGCGGTCGACGAGGAAGGCGCAAGCCGGGTGAAGGACTTCCACCGCTACCTGTTCGACAACTCGCTCGACTCCCTGCGGACCCATGTCCGCAGGAGCACGGGCGTCGAACTCCGTGGCGCGATCGCGCACATCGACACGACGACCGGCAGCGTGCTCAAGACATTCACGACCAACCCCGCCGTCGAGCTTTTTCTGCTTGGGCAGGGGCTGCCGGCCCTCGGCGTGCCGGTCAACGACCATGTGCATTCAAACGGAGCGAGCGGCAATGGAGCCGTCCGCAACTGAACCTGCCTGGAAGGACCCACAACCATGAAGAAGGTGAACCATGTTGGTGCTGACAAGAAAGAATCGAGAGAGCGTGATCATTGGCCGGCCTGAGGATCTCGAGGTGGTCCTCGAGATCACGATTCTGGAGATCGAAGGGGGACGCGTGCGACTCGGATTCGAGGCCGACTCCCGAATGCCGATCCATCGCCGCGAAGTCTGGGACCGGATCTGCAACGGCGAAGCCCATGGGAATGGGAATGGGAATGGGAACGGGAACGGGAATGGGAATGGCAACGGACTGGCTGCCGCGAAGCAGCGCGCAGCCACCGTCGACGGCGAGATCGAGACCGGCCGGCGGCGATGAGTGTCGGTTGGGCGTGCCACCATTCGTTGTGCAATCCGTGGGCAGGTCGCACGGCTGCGACTTGATTCACTCTGTCAGGGGATTCCATCGCATGGCATCCCGCGGCTCCGCGTTCGGCTCCGCGTTCAGGGCGACGGACTGCGCAGGTTTCCACTCTGGTCCAAGGGTCAGCTTCTTATGAGTTCTCTCTCGAAATCCCAGGGCGAAATCGAGGCGGCCGTGTGCGACGGCATATCACGATTTCAACAGGAATTCCTTGGCCGAGGGCCGCGAGACATCCACGCGCACCTGATCGGATCGCTCTTGGTTGTCAGGCTTCAGGGGGTGCTGACCCCGGCCGAACGGCAACTCATCGCACCGCGGCACGAACCAGCCGATGGCGACGGCGATGGCGACAGCCGCACCGACACGACCAACGGGTACGACAGCGGCAACGGACGGGCCCTGCTCAAGCAGGTGCGGACCCACATGGTGGCCACGGGACGGAACCGGCTGGAATCGATCGTAGAGAACGCCGTCGGCGTGAAACTCGTCAGCGTGCACCACGACATCTCCACGGTTACCGGCGAGGAAGTCCTGGTGTTTTCCCTCGCCGAGCCCCCCGCCTGCCGTCCGAAGAAAAAAGTCTGAGGAGGCTGATTCGCACACGCTCCGCATCCTGCGACGCTGTCGTGAACGAGGACCGGCTGTGGTAGGCTCCAGCCTTTCCCCGCACGCCGTGGCACACTCACCGTGGATCTCGCCGTCCCGAAAAACCCGGCATCTCGCGGCACCACGGTGCTGCTCATCGACGACCAGCCGATCATCGGCGAGGCGGTCCGCCGCATGCTCGTCGGCGAAGACAACATCTCCTTCCATTTCTGCCGCGACGCCACCAGCGCCGTCGAGGCCGCGACCCGGTTCGAACCAACGGTCATCCTGCAGGACCTCGTGATGCCCGACGTCGACGGGCTCGATCTCGTCAGGAGATTCCGGGCTGACGACCGGTTTCGCGACGTGCCGATCATCGTGCTCTCCACCAAGGAAGAGGCAGCGGTGAAGGCCGAGGCCTTCGCCCTCGGGGCCAACGACTACATCGTGAAGCTCCCCGACCGGCTCGAAATGCTGGCCCGACTCCGCTACCACTCCCGCGGCTACATCGCCCTGCTCGAAAGGAACGAGGCTTTCCTCGCACTGCAGGCCAGCCGCCAAGTGCTCGCCAACGACCTCGCCACGGCGGCGCAGTATGTGCGGTCACTCCTGCCCCAGCCTCAGCGGATCGGGCCGATCAACGCTGATTGGCGGTTCATCCCGTCGGCCGAACTGGGAGGCGATGCCTTCGGGTATCACAGCATCGACGACGATCACATTGCCGTCTATCTGCTCGATGTCTGCGGCCATGGCGTGGGCGCGGCGCTCCTGAGCGTGTCGGCGCTCAACGCGATCCGCAGCGAGGCCCTGCCGCAAACCGACTTCCACGACCCTGGCGCCGTGCTGGCCGCGCTCAACAAGGCGTTTCCGATGGAGCGGCAGAACGACATGTTTTTTACGATTTGGTACGGCGTGTACCAGACCTCCTCCCGAATCCTCCGCTGGGCGGGAGGCGGCCATCCCGCGGCGTTGTTGCTGGGGCCCGACGGGAGCAGCGGCAGGCCAACAGCCCTCGAATCGGACGGGCCGCTTATTGGCGCGGTGGAAGGCCTGGAATTCAGCTCTGGCGAGGTGAGCGTTCCCGCCGGGAGCAGGCTGTTTGTCTACAGTGACGGTGCCTTTGAGGTGAGCTACCCCGACGGGTCGATGTGGGCGTTCGACGACTTCGTCTCGACACTCACCACCCCCCCCCCTGAGGGACCGGATCATCGCCTCGACGCCCTCGTGGCGCGAATTCGGGCGATTTCGGCACGCGACGACCTCAACGACGATTTCTCGATGGTGGAACTCGTATTTGCCTGATTTCCGGGCGTTCATGCGGCCGGCAACGCAGCCATGGCCCGCGAATGTGGCCGTCTTGCACGGGCTTTTCGAATCCGTACACTACGTGATTCCCCGCGGTTTGGACCAAACCGCTAGCGTAGCTCAATTGGCAGAGCAGCTGATTTGTAATCAGCAGGTTGCGGGTTCAACTCCCGCCGCTAGCTCAGCATGCCCTGCCAGCCGCCAGTGCCGGCCTGATTTCAGCACGCACGAGAGAACCGCGATTCCGGAAGTCACGTAATTCCGAAAACCACCAGCACAAACACTTTCACAGCCAGAGGTCACGTCCACCACACGAAGAGAGCCAGCGGGCACCCACTAGCGGCACCCACCAGGGGCATCCAACCGGCACACAACCAAAGCATCCGTTGCTGCCACTACCCCACGGGGGGAGAGCACGCGGGGAGTTTCCCGAGCGGTCAAAGGGGTCAGACTGTAAATCTGATGGATTATTCCTTCGCAGGTTCGAATCCTGCACTCCCCACTGCCCAGTATGCCAAGCCCCAAGATGCCCACCCAGCACGCCAAACCAGCATGCCAAGCCAGTGTGCCCCGGCTCAGATCTGCTCGATCCGGCGGTCGTTCGACGCGGGTGTAGCTCAATGGTAGAGCAATAGCCTTCCAAGCTAAAGACGAGGGTTCGATTCCCTCTACCCGCTTCCCATCCGCTGACGCGGCCGTGCCGCAACCTTGCAACTGCCCTGAATTCCCTCGCGAACAGCCCAAAACCCTCAAGTCGACCTTTCCCGCATGCCGATGGCCCGCCACATCCGTCCACTCCTGCTGCTGTAGCTCAGTTGGTAGAGCGCGTCCTTGGTAAGGACGAGGTCATGGGTTCAAGTCCCATCAGCAGCTTCAGCCGGCCACCGAATCCACGACACCCCACCAGCCCCGAAAAAACGCACAAGAAACCCTGTTCGACACGTAATCCACCGCCCAAACAGCCTCAAGACCGACGACCCAAGACAAAGCCCCATTTATTTCGTACAAAACGCACCTGGGATCCTCAGGTCTGTTCATACCCACAAGACATGTCCGGCTGGGTTCTTTTCGGCCGGACGCTGACGGTTCTGACCACCAAACGTTGTTAAGACTCACATCCGACGCAGGCCCAGCGGCCTGCAGCCACCAGAGAGGAAGATCGAGGGAGTAAAGCATGGCAAAGGACTCGTTCACGCGGAGCAAGCCGCACGTCAACGTCGGCACGATTGGACACATCGACCACGGCAAGACCACGCTGACAGGCGCGCTCGTTGCCGTGCAGGCAGCGAAGAATCTGGCCGTGGCAAAGAGCTACGCAGACATCGCCAAGGGTGGCACGGTTCGTGACGAAACGAAGACGGTGACCATCGCCGTCAGTCACGTGGAGTACGAGACTGCCAAGCGGCACTACGCCCACATCGACTGCCCGGGTCACGCCGACTTCATCAAGAACATGATCACCGGTGCCGCCCAGATGGACGGTGCCATCCTCGTGGTGAGCGCAGCGGACGGCCCGATGCCCCAGACCCGCGAGCACATCCTGTTGGCCAAGCAGGTCGGTGTGCCGGCGCTGGTTGTGTTCCTCAACAAGGTCGACCTCGTGGACGACCCCGAACTGCTCGACCTGGTCGAGATGGAGATTCGGGAACTGCTGACGAAGTACGGCTTCCCGGGAGACGACGTGCCGATCATTCGTGGTGCCGGCAAGCCCGCCTACGACAGCCCGGCGGACCCTGCCGCGAACAAGTGCATCGCCGATCTGCTCGATGCCGTCGACAGCTACATCCCCGAGCCGGTTCGTGAACTCGACAAGCCGTTCCTGATGGCCATCGAGGACGTGTTCTCGATCGAAGGCCGTGGCACGGTCGCTACGGGTCGTATCGAGCGGGGCATGGTGAAGGTGGGCGACGAAGTCGAGATCATCGGCCTGAAGGAAAAGGCCGAGAAGACCACCTGCACGGGCGTTGAAATGTTCAAGAAGGTGCTCGACAGCGGACAGGCTGGCGACAACGTCGGCTGCCTCCTCCGCGGCGTGGCCCGTGAGGGCATCGAGCGTGGCCAGGTGCTCGCCAAGCCGGGCTCCATCAAGCCCCACAAGAAGTTCGAGTGCGAAGTCTACGTGCTGTCGAAGGAAGAAGGCGGTCGGCACACGCCGTTCTTCGCCGGCTACCGCCCGCAGTTCTACTTCCGCACGACCGACGTGACCGGCTCGACGAAGCTGCTCGGCGGCGTCGAGATGTGCTCGCCCGGCGACAACGTCAAGATGGAGGTCGAGCTGATGGTGCCGATCGCCATGGACGACGGTGTTCGCTTCGCCATCCGCGAAGGTGGCAAGACGGTCGGCTCGGGCGTCGTAACGAAGATCCTTGACTAATTAAGTCCGGGGTCCCAGCCCCGGAGAGGTATAAGTCCGGGGTCCCAGCCCCGGAGGAGTTTTGAGTCCGGGGTCCTAAGCCCCGGAGAGGTATAAGTCCGGGGTCCCAGCCCCGGAGGAGTTTTGAGTCCGGGGTCCCAGCCCCGGAGTCGATTACGGTTGCCGGGCTTCGATGGCCTCGAAGCCCGGCAACCACACAGGGGCGTAGCTCAACTGGCAGAGCGCTGGTCTCCAAAACCAGAGGTTGCGAGTTCGATTCCCGCCGCCCCTGCTTGAAGGCGGTTGGGCGCGATGGACCGCACCCGGATCGGAACACAACCACGGACGTCAGGAATCATGGCAGGCATTCAACACAATCAGACCGCTGGCAGCGCGCTCTGGAGGGATCTCCTGAGCTTTGCCGTATACAAGCGGAATCAGGGCAAGGTGACCAGGCAGGTCACGTTCGCCGTGCTCGCCATCACGCTGGCCACGGGCGTGTGGCGGCTTGCCCAGCTGCTGCCGGTCTGGTTCGCCGGCGCAGGGGAATCGGTGATGACCTCCGGTGGCGGTGCGATGTCGCCCGACATGGGAGTGCTCCGCTTTCTTGTTCCGGGGCTGCTGCTTGCTGCCGGATTGTGGTTTGCATTTCGTCTGGTTAACTATCCCACATTCGCCGACTTTCTCATCGCCGTGGAAACCGAGATGACGAAGGTCTCCTGGCCTTCGACCGATGAGGTCGTCCGGAGCTCGGCGGTGGTTATCTTCCTGATCTTTGCGCTTGCGGCGATCCTCGCTGCGTACGATCTCTTCTGGTGGTTTGTTCTCAGAGCCATCCAGGGTCCGCGTTGAA
>CANHYS010000125.1 GCA_947464585.1 Planctomycetaceae bacterium
GCAGTCGCGCCCGGCAGCACGGTGACCTGGTCGATGTCTCCGTTGAGTTCACGCCAGACGTTGAGGCCGCTGCCTCCGGTGGCTGCCAAAACCACCCGATCACCACTGAAATCGGTGAACGTCAGTCGCTTTCCCACGGCGAACAATCCGTAGAAGTTTCCGCAGGCCGTGTCATCATTGTCGCCGTCAAACGTGACGCCGTTGCTGGGATTGCCGGCGCCCCCACCGCCGGTCAGTGGATTCGAGGCGAGGTTGCCGTCGGTGATGGGCAACTCGCCATTGACGAAGATGCGATAGAAGATGCCCTGCTGCAGCGGACGCGCGAGCGTCAGGGTGACCTGGGAGGATGTTGTCGAGATGTCACCGTACTGCGCGGCGACGACCCTCACCGGCGGACCGCTGGACGTCACTACCTGTGGATTTCCGCCATTGGGTGCGGTGATGCGATAGTTCGAAAGGTCGGTGGCCGTGCTGGAGAGCACCGGCCCATCGAAGGTCAGAACAAGCGACCTACTTCCTGGCGTGCTCGTGATGGCGGTCAGCACGGGGCCGTTGCCGTCCGCCGACGAAAACACCTGCCGCTGTTCCAGAGGCTCAAGCAACAGGCGGCAAGCCGACTTGCGTTGGCGGGAAGAATGATGCCGGCCGCCAACGCAGAGGTGGCCGAGAGTACGCCAGAATGCCATCGCGGGTCTTCCACGTTGTGATCAGAGCGACGTGGTGCTGCGGAACACCACGACCGCGGCTGGGCTCAGTTTCGCTCGACGAACGACACGCCCCATTTAACGCGTTGAGCCTAATTGCGGCCAATCGGCTCCACAAGTATTGGGCGGGCAGGATTGGGTGGGAAATGGGGACGGGAGCGACTTTTGCTGCGAGGCATTCCACGGCAGGGATTGGAATTCGCTCCCGTCCCCGATTATCCCGATCAGCGCGTGGGTGCCGACACCATCATCGTTGTGCGCGTTGCACGGGCAGTGAGCGTCTTGATCGCGGAGGAATACATTCGCGGGTGCCCGCACTACGTAGCGGGGGCGTTTGCGGGAGCGGCGGAGTAGCGGCCCAGCAAACGCCATTGGCGAGTATTCGCGAGTCATTGTCTAAATGTTTGACACGCTGCAGCGATGGGGTGATAGTGGCGAGGCGTTTCATCCCGCATTGCCTCTCCTGCCGGCACCTTCGGCAATCGTCGCGTATCGCCAAGGACCAATGCCATGACTCGCCTCTCGCTCAAGACGCTTTCCCTTTGGCTGGCTGCAGTGGCCTGCTTCCTCGCTGCCTCCATCTCAAACGCAGAAGCGATCCAGTGGGTGACGGTCGGCGATCCGGGGAACGCGCCTGACACCGCTCCCGCCGGCTACGGTGCCGTGTCCACTTCATTCCGGATCATGAAGTACGAGTTCACGAACCAGCAGTACACGGACTTCTTACAATCGGTGGCAGCGACCTCCGACCCTTACTCGCTCTACAACGCGAACATGGGCAGCAATGCCGTTGGCGGAATCACCCGGAGTGGCTCGCCGGGGAACTACTCCTATTCGGTCAAGCAATACATGGGCGACAAGCCGGTGAACTACGTGAGCTGGCTCGATGCGGCGCGGGTGGCCAACTGGTATCAGAACGGGGCGACGAGTTTGTCGAGCACCGAGACGGGAGCCTATACGCTCAATGGTGCGATGCTCGGCGGAGCAGCGGTGAACCCGGGGGCGACGTTCTACTTGCCGACGGAAGACCAGTGGTACAAGGCGGCGTTCTACAAGGGCGGGAACAACAACGCGGGCTACTGGAACTTCGGCACGCAGAGAGATACGGCACCGACGACTGTGACGGCGGATTCGACAGGGACCGGCTCTGCTGGCCTCAGCAGCACTGCGAACTCCGCGAATTACCTCAGCCGCGCCCGCTGGGGCGGAGACGCTTACGGCAATGTGACGACGGTGGGCACGAACGGTGGACCGGGGGCCTACGACACATTCGACATGAGCGGCAACATCTCTGAGTGGGTCTCGGGGGCTTCAGGTCATCCAGACGATGCACGGCTGCGGGGCGGCGCTTTTTGGGAGTACGACAATTACTATGTGTCGTCGGAATACAGTCAGGGTATGGCAGCTTCGGGCGAGGACATCAGCAGCGGTTTTCGTCTCGTAAGTCCGGCAAGCAGCCCCTCATCCGTCCCCGAGATTGACCCGAATAGCCTTGGGAGCGTCTTGGCACTCGTGCTGGGGTCGCTGGGGCTGCTTGAGCGTCGTCGGCTGAAAGTGGCCTGATCGGCAAAGGCTGAAACAGACGGCAGCCACCGGCAGCCCGCCGTAGCCTCCCGGCCCTGCCCCGCCTCAGGATACGGCGTATGCGATCCCTCGTCACCGCCGCTGTGCTCCTCGCCGTCGTGCGGGCACCAAAAGACAACGGGCCGGGCACCATGCGATGCCCAGCCCGGTTGTGAATCGTCACGGGGGATCGCTCGCTCAGGCAGCCAGAGTAGGCGCCTGCCGCAGCCGCCGACGCCGCCACATCTGCCAGCCGCCACAGGCGAGCCCAGCAAGGGCCATGGCATAGGTGGATGGCTCGGGGACAACCGCCAAGACGCCAGTGTTCCGATAAAACACAAGCCGCTGGCCGTTAGGAGCGCTGGGCGTGGTCCAGTCAGATACCCATGCGTCGGCACCGTAACCGCCCGTGCCAATGGCACCGAACGTGAGCCCCGCGTACGGACCGCTGCCGCCGGCCATCGTGAGACTGGAAAAATCCCCCGACTCAGAACCGAACTGGAACAGTTGGAACACGGTGTCGTTCGCGTAGCTGCCGCTCATGGTGAGTTGGAGCAATCCGCCGTAGGCGATGTTGTTCGTCGCTACGATCTGGTCATAGAACCCCGCCGCCGTGCCGGTGATCTCCATGAGCGTGGTCGAGGAGCCATCCAGTTGCAGCGAGCCAACGTGGAGGGTTCCGGGACTGTTGCCGGGCGAGAGCGTGCCGCCAGCCAGCACCGTGAGCATGCCGTCAATCGTGCCGTTGCCGCCGAGGAGCGCACCGTTGCCGACGGAGACAGCTGTGTTGCCCAGTCGCCCGTTCACAAGCAGCGAACCGCCGTTGACCGCAGTTGGGCCGGTGTAGCTGCTCGTGCCCGTGAAGGCTAGCGTGCCGCCGCCCTGCTTCGTGACCGCTCCCGTGCCGCTGATAACGCCGGAGTAGTCGGAGGCATCGGAGCGGTTGAAGATGAGCGTGCCGTTGTTCGTAAGTGTCGACACGCCCAGCACGCCGGTCGTGCCCCCGACGCCGATCTGGAGCGCGCCGCCGGCGTTGAGGTTGATCGTGCCGTAGGTGCCCTTGGAGACCGTACTGGCCACCGACACGAGTCCGCCATTCATCGTGAGCGTGCCGGTGCCCTGGCCGCCGACAACAAGGTCGCCGCTGTTGGACCACGTGCCGCTGCTCACCGTGGCCGTGCCGTTGCTGCTGACGAGGTAGCCGAGAAAGCCGTTTGTGTTAGTGACGCTGCCGCCGTCCACGTTCAGCGTGCCGGTGCCTTCCCAGCCGACATAGAGTTCGCCGCTATTCGTCCATGTGCCGCTCGACACCGTGGCCGTACCAACGCCGGCGTAGCCAAGTAAACCGGTCGTGCTGGTGACCATACCGCCGGTCATGTTGAGCGTGCCGTTGCCGTAATAGCCGACGTAGAGGCTGCCGCTATTGGCCCACGTGCCGCTTGAGACCGTGGCCGTGCCGGTACGAAGAAAGCCGGTTGTGTTGGTGACGCTGCCGCCAGTCACGTTTAGCGTGCCAGTGCCGGCGTTACCGACATAAAGTTCGCCGCTATTGGCAAGAAATCGGGAAGTTGCAGGCCACCCGGGCGAGCCATGTCGAGCCAGATGCCGAAGGCTACTGGTGGGCTGACATGGGGCCTATTGATGGACCTGTTTTGGGGCCCTTCAAGCACCGGACGGAGGCGTTGGAGGCGGAGCGCGGGTGGCTGGCTGCGGCGAATCACGACCTCATTGGCTCCGATCAATGGCGAGCAGCCACAGGATTATCCACGCCGCATGGGTTCATCCCGAGCAGTTTGGATCGGGTGGTTCTCCATTGAACGACGATCCAAACTTACGCCAGTGATCGGACTCTACTTGTCAAAAGAACCAGACAAGAATGGCCGATCTGTCAGTCGCCGAGCGACATTGTCGCGATGATGATCAAAGTGAAAAAGCGTAAAAATCAACATTTCCCGAAGAGTCAGCCGCCCCAAGATAGGATGCGGCAGGCGATAGCGATCCAAATCCACCTCCCCCCATGATTTAATGGCGTTTTCCAAGTTGAACAGTGTGGATTCACACTGACCGACAAGTCGCAGTTGTTCAGCAGCCGTATCAAGTGGAGGCGCGGCATGAATGGGTGCGTAGCGCCCTGCGGTTGCTCCGCTAGCAAGACTGTCGAGGTACGTAGATCGCAAAGCCTCCCAACTCCGAGATGGCGTACGCGACACGCCGAAACATAGGCGAAGTATCAGTCGCGGGATACGCAACGCCCGTGATACCGGCACCGTGGAGATCACAAGATGATGAACATTATCCGAAGGCGACCACACGCCGTCATGCCGAGACCAGAATCGCTCCACATCGATACGCCGCCAGAACTGGAGGCTGTCAAGGCGAAGACTCGCGAACATTGCGAGAATGCCTTCCTTAGTCGGTGCGACCTGCGGTGACTCACGCACGGTGATTGGTTCTGGCGGCCGACCGCTTATCGCCATCTTCTCTCTACTCCTCGACGACCAAGGGACGCAGGTCAACTGGCGGAACGCCGGCTGTGCCTTCGCTGCGAGCCGCAAGATGTGCCGCCAGTCCACATGCAAGGCATACAGCGGCAACGATGTCCATGACGAATACTTTCCGCAGGTGGTCGTTACAGCACCCCTCTTGCCAAGCAATCATCAGGAACGAGCCCACGCTGATAGCGCCGGCAAGGAGTCCCGTGAGTCGTAACGGCGGAATCAGTGCTGCAACGACTAACATTCCACCCAGAAGGCCGAACAGTACGGCCCTGTGTCGCAATAGGATCAAAAGGTTCGGATCGACAATGGATACCCCGTATAGGCCGAAAAGGTTTTTCTTACCGCATGCCCCCACTAACGGCAGCAAGTGAATGGCCGCGACGACGAGGAGCATAATCATGGTGATGGAGTGCATGCGATCTCCGGACGACTGCGAGCGACAAAGATCAACGGGTCGCGGCCACGGGTCATCTATCATCCACGACGGTGACCGCGAGTCCATCGCATCGGATGGTTCGCTGGTCTTTTCACATCCGGTTAAGCAGCCACACGCGTCACAACTTCACGATTCCTCGCATCACCTTGAAGCCACCAACAAGCGTTGAACCGCCATATTCCGTGGCCAACCGCAGGAGGGTTTTGTGAAACCCGCAATTGGGAAATGTGGATTCAACTGTGGCTATGGCCGATCTGGGCATTCCCTTGCGGCACCAACCTTGCGTTGCGTCTATCCAGTCGGCTTTACGGCATGCCTCAATGACGTCCGCGTGAGTTCCGTTGTACTTGAACACCTTGTGGTGCCAATGGATCACGCCACGCAGAGCGTCTGGGTCTAATCCCCAACCGTATTTTTCGTTGTCTTGGATGGCGACGGCTTCTAGGGCTCCAGATAAGCCAATTGCTGATCTGTCCAAAGCCCGATGTCGTGATAAACGAACGCGGTTTCCACCATCTGTTCGTGTTCAGACGCGTTGTCCAGAAAGTGCATCGCATATGTGATGCAACGGTACACGTGGTTTCGATAGCCATCAAAGTCGCGGCCAATCAGAGTTCGGTACGGTGCGAACAACTCTTCAACACGGGGGCGCTCCATCTTGATGGTGATGTCAAGCAAGATACATCTGCTTTCTTGGATTCAATTCCGGCAATATTACGAACGCCTGCAATCAGCGGCTCGCGATCTTTGGCGCCCCACTCCGCCTGATCGTATCGCGAGTCCGCTGCATTGCTTGGTTATCCGCTTTTGACTGCTCCGAACGCCGCAAAGCACGAGTTCTTGTGCAAGAGGTCGCTTTCGAAGTCATGGCCAGCGATTTCCAGCAGCCGAAGGCTGTTGTTGCCGGCGCCGCATCCAATGTCCAGCACCCGCCGAATGGTGTTCGTGCACGCACACGCTGCCCCCGCCACGCGTCATGGCAACGGCGTCACTTCACCGGAGCGGAGATCGTAGTAGGCCCCGACGATCTTGATCGAGCCGTCGGCCTCCATCGTGCGAAGGATCTCACTGCGCTCACGGATGGCCTCGACGGCCAGTCGCACGTTCTCGCGGCAGATGTGGGCCACATAGGCGGGGTTGTCGCTCCCCTTCTTGCCATCAAAAGGCCCGCCCTTCTCGATGGCTGGCCGAATCTTGGCTAGCATGGGTGTGATGTTGCCCAGCTTCACGTCGTCGATCGCGGCCTTCACGGCACCGCAATGGGTATGCCCCATCACCATGATCACCTTCGCCCCCGCGACATGGCAGCCAAACTCCATGCTGCCGAGAATGTCC
>CANHYS010000126.1 GCA_947464585.1 Planctomycetaceae bacterium
GTCGATCTGCATCCGATGCTCTCCTGGCAGCGACTCGCCCAGCATGAGCGTCTTGCTCAGGCCGTCGCGGACGTCCTTGAGGCGAATCGTGAGCGAAGGTTCTCGGGTCGCCGGCACCGTCTCATTGAACTGGGTGAACATGCCCCGGATATGCGATCGCGCCGTCGCTCTCGTGTAGCGGCAGTCGGTCGCTCCTGGCCAGGGGCTGGCGTAGGTCGTGTATGGGGCAGTGCAGGGAGCGCTGTAGGCGCCGCAGGGGAGCGGGCCGCCGGAGCAATAATAATTTGTCGCCGTATAGCCCAGCGGGGTGGTGACGTAGGCGGCATCGCCATCGCTCGGGCATCGCAGCCAGTTCGGTCCCCTCACTGAAGAGTAGAGCACGTTCGACAGCCTGCGGCCCCGGAGCGGCCAACTCGCGGCCGCGACGGCGACATCCTCGAGGGTTTCGCTGGACTGCACGGCGCCCGTCTGGAAGAGCTTCATCTCCTCCATATAGGGCAGGCAGTGATACATCCAACTCCAGCCGGCTGCGGCGGGCTGGCCAGCCCAGTCGATGCCGCCGTGAGGCAGTCGCTTGTTGACCGATTCGTATTGCGCCACGGCACCGGCCAGTTCGCGGATCGTGTTGGCGCACTTGCTGAGCCGGGCCGTTTCGCGGGCCGCCTGCACGGCCGGGAGCAGCAGCCCGACGAGGATGCCAATGATGGCGATCACGACGAGTAGTTCAACGAGTGTGAAGCCCGCGGCACGCATCGCCCGCCTGCGGAGAAAGGAAGGCCTGAAGGAAAGGAGCATGGCAACCCCCTGGAATCGTGAATGAGCAAAATGAAGAGATATCTGGAGCATCGGGTGGCGGGGCACGCACGATTGAATGAAAGAACAGTTCTCCCGCCGCCCGCCGAATATTCTTCCCAAACTGCCCTGACACGTCAAGCGAACAGTCGGGCAAGGTGCGGGACGGCGCATCTGCCCGGTTCTGCACGGTTTCGGCGGTCGCCGCCCGTCCGCCGACAGCCAGCTAGAGCTTGGGGTCAATCCGGAGCGTGCCGCTACCGGACCGCTGGCGGATCTCCTGGCCGGCGGCCTGCACGATCACATCGCAGGCGAGACCCTTGACCGCTCCCATCAACGCCTCATCGCTGGCTTCGATCTCAAAGGCCAGTTCCGTGGAATCCTTCGTGATGACCGGCAGCGGTTCGACGACGTTCACCCCCTTGGGCAGGCCGACGAGTTTTACTGTCGCAGTGCCGTCAAACGGGCTCTTCTGTTGCACGCTCCAGGTGAATCGCTTCCGCTCCCCGCGGCGGACGCTCTCCGGTTGGCTGGCGAGCGACACGAACGGCTCGGCGACGACGATGCTCGAGATGTCGCTCGACACCCGCACGCGGCCGGCGCCGAGATACCAGCCGGGCTCGTAGCCCTGTGTGGTCGATGCCGTGATCACCAGTGGTCGGCTTCCCAGAGGGGCATTCGCTGCGGCGGAGATCCGCAGGACGGCCTCGGTCTGTCCGGGCTCGAACACCCCCTGCGGCTCCGGCGAGAGTCCCGCGGGCACCCAGCCGAGTTGGAACTCCACCGGGTCGTCGAAGCCTTTCCGCCGCACGAGCTTCACCGGGATGGAGAGTTCACCACCGCGGACAAGCGGCGCCGTCGGGGGCGTGACGTCGATCGAGAAGGGGGCCGGATCGGTGACCGCCGTCATAAAGCGGTCGAGCCGCACGGTCCGCCAGGCATCGCCGCCGGAGTGATTACAGAACGGCAGGTTCTGCTGGCAGCGGCTCACGATGGTCTGCGATTGATCCACTGGTTTGGCCTCGAGCGTGATCACGCCGCTGCCGCACGGCGCCGTGGCGTCGGCTACGAACTGCACCGGCCAGACCGTCTGCCCCGCCGGCACCGGCGGCGACACCAGCCGGACCCCGTCGGGCAGCCCGTGGGCCACGAGTTCGAGGTCGCCAGTGAACCGGCTGCCCTGGCCTGGCGGCAGGCTCACGTTCACCGTCCAGCGGCCGCCCTGCGGCACGGCCAGGCCGCTCGTGCGGACACATTCATGCCAGTAGAAGGCTGTGCTCGCGAGGACGAGGTTGACCGCGTCGGCGGGCGGTTCGATCTCGACGCGGTAGACCGACAGCGGCGAGCCGGAATCCGAGGCATCGGTGATCTCCAGGAGATAGTCGCCGTCGGTCTTCGGCTCCCAGATCACCGACGGGTCGAGCGTGTCCTTGAGCGTGGAGCCGCCGTGGGCGGTGATGCCGAAGATGTCGCGATCAACGAGAGTGGCGTCGTCGGCCTGCAGTTCCACCGGTGCGGGCGTGTCCCCGGGAGTGACCGGCCGGATGCGGATCGCGGCATCCAGAGGAGAGCCGAGGGTGGCGGCGAAGACACGCAGCCGCAAGCGATCCCCCTTCTTCGCCGACACACGGTAGGTGTCGACATCGCCGGACTTTTCGATGATGCCATTGATCGCGACGGGCAGGCTCTCGATGCGGGTCTCCGCGGCGGCGGTGTCTTCGAGCAGATTGGGGAAGGGACTCGACCGCAGCAGGAGCGGCGAGGGCGCGTCGCCGAAATATTCGAACACGCCGGTCTCCGCGGGCACCGCGATCGTTTCGTCGCGGTCGCCCAGCGGATCCCCGAGCAGCTTGACCACCAGGGCACTGCCCGCCGTGCCGCCTGATGGGTAAGCAGCCAGCGGCCGGCTGTTGGTGCCGATGTGGATGCAGTAGGCGACCTCACGAGGGATGAACACGGAGCGGCGGACCTCCACGAACGCGAATCCATCACGGGGCAGCCTCACCGCGGCCACCGGATCCTGCACGTGCAGGGGCGAGTCGTCGCTGGCGGCCAGTTCGCGGCCTGCGTCGTCGAGGATGCGGACGCCGAGGTCGTATTCGGTGTCGCCGTAGCGAATGTCGGCGATGCGAACCGCGTCGACCTCGACGGCGAGCCGCTGGCCCGCGACGGCGGGCACTTTGTAGAGATCGACGTCACCGCGTTCGCCGCCACCCAGCCGGCCGCGGACCGTGACGTTGGCCGCGACGCTTGCTGCCGTGTCGATGGTGTCGTTCGCGTTCGCTGTCTGCTCGTTCTCGTCGACGACGGGAAATGGCGTGACGTGGAACGTCGACACGGTCGAAAGTTCCCTCGCGGTGCGGACGCGGAAGGGATGCTCGCCCAGCGGGCAGTCGGCCGCGATCTCAAACCGGCATGTGAGCCGGCTGTCATGCGTCGCAGGCGAGCGGTCGCGGCCATCACCGGGAATGGTGACGGTCTCGAAGACCGGTTTGCTGGCGCGGATTCCCGGGCGGTAGAAGATCACCTCCTGCGGCTCTTCGAGACAGTTGCCCGTCATCGTCACCTCGACCATCGTGCCGCGCTGGCCGCAGCGGGGGGCAACGCCGGCGATGTGATAGGCGTAGACGATCTCGCTGGCGTGCGAGATGGACGCGGCGAGCGAGAGGCAGAGGCCGACAGCCACGCGGAGCACGATCGCGGATCGCGGAAGCGTGATGACGGGCATGAGGTTTCTCGTTGCAGGAGGCCGTTGTCGCCGGTGACGCCAGGTGTGTGCGGCGGTCACGCCGGCGTGTAGACCTTGCGGCCGAGCATGCGGTCCATTGAGTCGCTCGTCTGGAAGACCAGCGCCTCAGGGTAGTGCTCGTAGGGATGGAAGTATTCGAACGTCAGGTAGCCGTCGTAGCCGACCGTCGAAAGCGCCTGCATCACCGCGGGCCAGTTGGTCGTGCCGTCGAGCAGTGGGCGGAACGACTCAAGCGACGTGTCGGTGCCCTTCTTGGTGAACTCCTTGAGATGAACGTTGGCGATCCGTTTCCCCAGGATCGGAATCCAGTGCTCCGGATACTGGTACATCATGATGTTGCCGGTGTCGAAGTGCACCCGCACATGCTCGCTGCCGAAGCCGTCGACGAAATCGACCATCTCCTGCGGTGACAAGAGGAAGCCGTTGAAGAAGATATTTTCCATGTTCAGCGTCACGCCCGCCTTCTCGGCGGCGGGGATCATCCGGCTGACGGCGTCTTTGGCCCGCGTGAGGCAGACGTCGTTGGGCACCGGCTCGTGATCGGTCCGCCACGGGATACAGACCGCTCCCGGCACCACGAGCACGTTGCGGGTGCCGAGATCCCTGGCGCATTCGACGATCTTGCCGGCCAGTTCGAATCCCCGCTGCCGCTTGGCGGGATCGTTGCTGGTCAGCGGGTAGGGCCAGAAGAGGAATGAGCAGAGCCCGCTGATCGCGATGCCGATCCGGTCGGCCATCCGGCGGATCTCCTGAAAGTGAGCCGTGGCATGTTTTGGAGAGAGGTCGCTCTCGAGGTCGTAGTTGAGTTCGACCCCCTCGAAGCCCGCCTCCTTGGCCAGTCGCAGGCACTGCTCGAGCGTCATCTTCGCGGGGTAGGGCATCGCCCAGAGGTTCAGCGACTTGCGGAAGGGATATCGCGGAGCGGGAGTCGCTGCGTCGCGGGTCGAGTCGGCGGTCTGCGCAGCGACGGCCGAGGCGGCGACGGACGACAGGGCGGCCACGCCTGCGCTGGCACCGAGGATGCCGCGCCTGGAGAGGACGACAGAGGGATCGAATGGGCTTGTCATCAGTGGTTCCAGGTGAGGCGTGGGGGAGATGCTCTCGGTTCAACCCCGCGGCATTGTAGCCAGTGCCGCGGACGTCGCCCCAGCCGGCCGATCCCGAGGGCAGGTGTTCCGCATTCGCCAGCACCAGCGAGCCGATGGGCAAGGCGATCGATGCCAAGGGCATGATGGGCCGGCTCAATACTGAGGTGTCGGGCAAGCGATTCGTCGGTAAGCTTGGTGGCCGCGCCCATCAAAATGCCCAGTGATCTCCTGCCCTCTGGTTCCCCAACGCCCCATATGGACGACATATGATCTCCTCGAAAGCCTACGCCGCCGTTTCAGCCAGCAAGCCACTGCAGCCGTTTCGACTCGATCGTCGGGATCCCCGACCTGACGACATCGTCATCGAGATAGCTTATTGCGGCATCTGCCACTCCGACATCCACACCGCGCGGGCCGAGTGGGGGCCGACCGCCTATCCGTGCGTGCCGGGTCATGAAATCGTCGGGAAGGTCATCGCGACGGGAAAAAAGGTTCGTGGCTTCAAGGTTGGCGACCTCGCGGGCGTCGGCTGTCTGGTCGATTCCTGCGGCACGTGCAAGCCATGCCGGGCCCACGAAGAGCAGTTCTGCCAGAAACACATTTCATTCACGTACAACAGCACCGAGCTGGATGGAAAGACGCCCACGCAGGGCGGCTACTCCACCCACATCGTCGTCAGGGAGAAATACGCCCTGCGGATCAAGAAGGGCGCCCCGCTCGCCCGTGTCGCACCGCTCTTGTGTGCCGGCATCACCACGTATTCGCCCCTCAAGCGATACAAGATCGGCAAGGGAAGCCGCGTGGGCGTGGTGGGGATCGGCGGCCTCGGCCACATGGCGGTGAAGATCGCGCGGGCGATGGGGGCGCACGTCACGGTCTTCAGCCGGTCGCCCGGCAAGGAACGTGATGCCAAGAAACTCGGCGCGAGTGCCTTCGTGCTCAGCACGAAGCCGGCGAACTTCGAGCCGCTGACGGGCACGCTCGACTTCATCATCGACACGGTGTCGGCCAGGCACGACTTCACGCCGTATCTTAACACGCTCAAGAACGACGCCACGATGGTGCTCGTCGGCGCATCCCCCGATCCAAGCGAGGTGCTGGCATCCTCGCTCATCATGGGCCGCAAGCGACTGGCAGGATCGCTGATCGGTGGCGTGGCGGAGACGCAGGAAATGCTCGACTTCTGCTTTCGCAAGAAGATTTATTGCGACATCGAGCTGATCCCGGCGGCAAAGATCAACGAAGCCTACGAGCGGACGATCAAGGCCGACGTGAAGTATCGCTTCGTGATCGACGCTGCGAGCTACTGATCCGACTGATCCGAAAAGGGTCGCAACTGGCTTCAGGTCCACGCCTCACGGTTCACGCGTCACGCTTTGAGCGTGTCGTCGTGCCGGCCGGTGGCGGGTGGCAGGTCGGAGGCGTGGAGCGCACGCAGCGCCGCCACGGCGCCCGCCCGCTTCTCCGCGTCGTTGTCTTCCCACTCGATGTTGATCGCGCCGCTGTAACCTGAGCGATTCAACTCGACGATCACCTCCTCGACATCAACGGCATCCCGACGGCTGCCCGCGGTGACGAAGTTCCAGCCGTTGAGCTTGCTGCCCATCGGCCGGTGCCCGCCCAGGCGGCCCGCCCGCGTCGGGCCGTCGATCACCTGCACGCCCTTGATGTGCGCCGAATGGATCGCATCGGCATACTCGCGGATGAAGGCGATCGGGCAGACTCCCTGCCAGACCATGTGGCTGGGGTCGAGGTTGAAGCCGACCACGTCGGTGCCGTAGCCGGCCTTGTTCAGAAACCGCAGGTAGTCGCCGGCCGACTCGATGTCGCCCATCGCCCGCTCGCCGGGATGGCACTCGAGGTCGAAGGTCAC
>CANHYS010000127.1 GCA_947464585.1 Planctomycetaceae bacterium
GCGACAGCGTGCGCTGGGCGTCTCCCTGCCAGCATGGAGGCACGCCTGTGAGCAGGGCATGGAGTATGCAGCCGAGCGCATAGACGTCGCTGCGTTCGTCGCTGAAGCGGCCCGGCAGCATCAGCTCGGGAGCCACAAACGAGGCCCGCCGGCCCAATCCGGAGACCCGCTCGGTGGCATCGATCGGCGTCTGTGCCGGCACGGCGTGCGGGTCGCCCGCCAGCGGAACCTGCAAGAGCCGAACCCGCCCGGTGCGTTCACCCGCTCCGGGGCTCGCCGGCTCACGTCGCAGGGCGTCGAGAGACAGGCCGCCGTGCACGGCGCCGCGCCGATGCAGTTCGGCCACGGCCATGAAGACCGGAAGCATGAGCCGGCACGCCTCCGCCGGTGGCAGCGGCCCAAGGCGAGCCAGTTCATCGGCCAGCGACAGCCCGGGCACGTCCTCGCAGACGATGAAGCGATTGCCGTGCGCCTGCTCCAACGCCCAGGTCCGGCTGAGGATCGGGTCGACGGCGTCGTGGGCGATCGTCGTCCGCCGCACGACCTCGGTCCAGACGTCCACCCGCTGGCAGAGCTTCCGGTCGAGCACCATGAGACATACCGATCGGCCGGAGGGCTCATGCCGGCTGCGAAACAGCCGCCCCGGGCCATCGTTCTCCAGTCGCTCCATGAGCCGGTAGTCACCGACGAAAAACGGGCCGGAATCGCCGTGGAGCAGCCGGCGTCCCTGCCACTTCGTCAGCAGGCCACGCTGGACGAGCCATTTGGCGATCCCTGCCGAGGCGGCATCGTCGCTCGCCGCAGGTGGCTGGCCCGCCGTCTCGCGGGCATGCTCACGGCGCAGCGACGCAAGCGTGTCGGCGGCCACCAGTCGACTGGTGGCCACAAGCTTCCAGAAATCCTCGGGAGCGGGGGTGGGCATGGTGGGCTGTATCGCCGGAAGGGTGGCCGCTGATCATACCCGCTGCCGACATCCTCACGGGAGGGCGTACGAGGGGAATTTCGCCCGGTATTTATTTTCGGCGGGCGGATAAACTCCGGACCGCCGCGGCACTCGCTTCGAGAGCCGGGTATCAGGAGCATCAGCGCACCATGCGTTCCAGCGAAGCCATCAGCATCTACTTCAACCGAGCTGCCGATCAACTCGACCTCTCCGACAACATCCGCCGCCTGCTGCTCACGGCCAAACGCGAAGTGCAGGTGCAGATTCCGGTCGAACTCGCTTCGGGTGAGGTCGCGACATTCATCGGCTACCGGGTGCAGCACAACAACGCCCGCGGCCCGATGAAGGGCGGCCTGCGTTATCACCCGCAGGTCGATCTCGACGAGGTGCGGGCGCTGGCGTCGCTGATGACCTGGAAGACCGCGGTCGTCGACATTCCCTACGGCGGCGCCAAGGGCGGCATCGCGGTCGATCCGTCCCGGCTCTCCGCCCGCGAACTGGAACGCGTCACGCGGCGGTTCGTCGACGCCATCCACGATCTCTTCGGCCCCGACGTCGACATTCCCGCGCCCGACATGGGGACGAGCCCCGAGGTGATGGCGTGGATCATGAACCAATACGACAAGTATCACGGCTTCTCTCCCGCCTGCGTGACGGGAAAGCCGGTGGAGTATCACGGCATTCCGGGCCGCGACGAGGCGACCGGCCGCGGAGTCGGCAGCCTCACGCTCAAGCTGTTGAGCCGGTTGGGCCGCCGCATTCCCGGCACGCGGGTCGCCATCCAGGGCTTCGGCAACGTCGGAACGCACACGGCCCGTTTCCTCCACGACGCGGAATGCCGCATCGTGGCGGTGAGCGATGCCACCGCGGGCTTTCACCGCGCCGACGGCCTCGACGTGCTCGAACTCCTCCGCTATGCCCAGTCGCACTCCGGTCGGCTGGAGGGATATCAGGGAGGCGACGCGCTCACCAACGCCGAACTTCTGGCCCTCGACTGCGACGTGCTCATCCCGGCGGCACTCGGCGGTGTGCTCCACAAGGGCAACGCGGAGGCGGTGCGGGCGCCGATCATCATCGAGGCGGCCAACGCCCCGACCGAGCCCGAGGCCGACGAGATCTTCGAGCGTCGTCAGATCACGGTCATGCCTGACATCCTCGTGAACGCCGGCGGCGTGACGGCCAGCTGGTTCGAGTGGGTGCAGAACAGGCAGCACTACCAGTGGGGCATCAACCGCGTGCGGCAGGAACTCGACCGCATCCTCGGCGAGGCGTTCGAACATGTCTGGCAGCTGTCCTCGTCGCGGCACGTGCCCCTGCGGACGGCGGCCTACATGCTGGGCGTCGGCCGCGTGGCCCGGGCCACTCTTCTGGGAGGAATTGAATAACCGCCGGGGCTATGGATGGGAGGGCTCGGATGGGAGGGCGGGGCTGGCCACGTCCCGAGAGCCGGCGTTGCTCGGGCACCGATCCGTCTCAGCGGATTGGTCGTCGCAGGCAGGATGCCGGAGCGCAGTCAGCATCGAGTGAGCGAAGGCCATGGATGGCCGTAGCGAACGTCCGGCGACGGGGCACGGGCAACCCGCCCGGCGGCGCACCAAAGCAGGGCAAGTTACAAACGCGCCGCCACAGGGGAGACGTCAGTGGGCGTTCCCCGAGGGCCGATACCAGTCGCCTCGCAGCCAATCGGCGATCATCTCGATCTGCCGCCGCGTGAGCATCGGCGCGGCGGCCTCTTCGGCCTTACCGAAGCTCGGCATGCGGTCGTTCGTGTCGCCATAGAACCGCTCGTGCGTCGGATCGGTGATGATGCCAACCAGCCATTCGCGGGATCCCCAGCCGGTCAGGTCAGGGGCGCTGCCATGAGCCGTCTCGTTGGGAGTGAACCGGTGGCACGAGCCGCAGCGTTCCCCGTCGGCGATGAGCCCCCTGCCCTTCTCCACCACCGCCGGTACCGTGCCGGCCGCTGCCAGGCCGGCCTCCGCCGCCATCGCGACGATCACCGCCTCGATGTCGTCGGGCTTCCAGGCGTCGGCATCGGCGAGGTCGCTCTGCACGAAGTTCACCATGTCGCCCTCTTTGTGTGCCGTGTTGCCGAAGTAGGCCGGGCCGGCGACCTGCTTCGGATCGAGCAGGCCACGCATCCAGGCGGCGGTGCCGAAGCCGTGGAGGTTGGCGGCCGAGGCCTTCGCCAGCACCGTCTGCGCCTCCGGGGCTGCCGGATCGACGTGGGCATGACAGCTCGCACAGTGCTGCGCGAAGAGCTTCGGCCCCTGACTGAGAGCGTCGTTGCGGATCAGCTCCATCATGCCGGCGGGCGGAATCCGCTCCGGCCGGCCGGCCAGTTCGATCGACCGCGCGGCGTCGGCCTTGGCCTGCGTGACCGCGTCGAGGAACGACTGCGAGTGCCGGATCCTCTCGAGCTTCTTCACGCGGGCCTCGAAGGCGGCGATCTTCGCGGCATCGTTGCCGAAATGCGCGGCGATCTTCGCCTTGTCGTTCTCGGTCTCGTCGAGCAGTTTCTCGACGTCGGCGAAGGCACCGCGGTCGGCCCAGAGCGCCGCGTAGTCTTCGTTCGTGGCCATGGCCGTGAGCAGGCCGATGCCGGCCAACAGCGCAAACGTGAAAGCGACGTTGAACCGGTGGCCGAGCTGCCAGCGGCCGAGGATCGGCATCAGGAACATGACGCCCATGACCAGGCCCGGCACCACGATCGCGCCGAAGAATTCGCCGTTGGCACCCCAGCCCTCGAAGACTTTGAGAAACTGGAACAGAAACAGGAAATACCATTCCGGCCGCGCGGCCGCGTAGGGCTGCGATGGGTCGGCGGGGGCGCCGAGTTCCGCCCCGAGTTCTCCCGGCACGATCGGCCGGCCCTCGAGCATGGCGCGGAGCGCCGGCATCAGGATCACCCCCAACACCACGGCCATGACCGCCAGCATCGCCACGGCGTCCTTGAGCACCTGGTCGGGCCAGAACATCGCGTCGGGTCGGGTGATCGGCTGCTTCGCGCAGAGGCCGTGCTTGCGGAACAGCGAGAGGTGCACGACGAGCATGAGCACGAGCGTGGCAGGCAGGAAGCCGGCGTGGATCGCGAAGAACCGCGTCAGCGTGTGATGACCGTAGTCGGGTCCGCCCACGACCACCTGCTGGAGCGAGGGGCCGACGAGCGGCACGAGCCCCGCCAGATTGGTGGCCACGCGGGTGGCCCAGTAGCCCTTCTGGTCCCAGGGCAAGAGGTAGCCGGTGAGCGCCATGCCGAGGACGAGCATCATGAGCACGAGCCCCAGCCAGAAATTCACCTCTCGCGGCGCGCGGTAGGCACCGTCGATCACCACCTGCATGAGATGCAGGGCGAGCAGCACGACCATCGCCTGGGCCATCACGTGATGGATGCCGCGGAGGAGCCAGCCCCCGGTCATCTCGTGCTGGATGTAGTAGACGCTCTCCCACGCCGTCTGGGCGCTGGCCGAATAGCTCGACCAGAGCACGAGGCCGGTGATGACCTGCGTCATGAACGCGAAGACGAGCGTGCTGCCCCAGACATACCGCCACCGGGCGCCCCCAGGCACCCGCTCGAAGAGCGCCTCGTGCATGACCGCGCGATAGCCGGTGCGGTCATCGAGGAAGTCGGCCAGTTGGCCGAGCACTCCCAAACTACCGACGGGACGTTGGGGCGTCTGTTTTTGATTGTGCTGATGCTGAGACTTCATGGGCGGGCCACCTTGTCGGCGATGCCGGTATAGAAGTTTTGCCACTTCACGGCGACCTCGCCGTTCTTCGCGACCTGGCACTCGAGGCCGTCCATGGCCCGCGGGCTCGGGCTGGGGGCGACGATACCCCCGTCGAGCATGAACTTGCTGTTGTGGCACGGGCAACGGAAGCAGCGTTCCTGCGACTCCATCTCCACGAAGCAACCGGCGTGCGGGCAGGTTGCCGAGAGGGCCTGCACCGTGTCGGAGCCCTTCTCGCGGCGGAGGTAGACCGCGCCGATCGGCTCCGCTGCAAAGCCCGTCCAGGCATCGATCCGATCGGCCACCACGGCAAACTGCCGGGGGATGCCGTCATCGGGAACACTCGCCAGATCGGTCACTGGAAGGAACGTGGCGGCCGCACCACGGCGGCGAAGCGGATCGAGAAACATCCAGAGTCCGGCCACCAGCGGCGGCAGCGTCGCCAGGCCACCACACATGATGGCGAGGAGCTTGGTCATGAATCCGCGCCGGTCCGCTGTTGATGCGGTCGGTGTGTCGTGTCGCGACATGGTGTGCCTCCTGATGAGCCCGATGAACGAACCGTTCCCTTTTCCGGTGTCACGCGGTGGGAGTGTCGGCCGCCCGCACCGCCTCGTCCACGGCCGCGGTCACGCGTTCGTGGGCCGCTTCGAATGGGCCGGGCAGGATCGCACCGGCCGCCGCCTTGTGGCCACCGCCACCGAAGCGGCCGGCCAAGGCACTGCAGTCGACGGCCGAACGGCTGCGGAAGCTCACCTTGATCCGGCCGTCGGGCTGCTCGATGAGGATCGCCGCGACCTCCGTGCCCTTCACCGCCAGCGTCAGGTTGATCAGGTCCTCGGTGTCGTGCGGGGTCGCGGCTGTCTCCTTGATGTCGGCGAGCCGGACGGTCGACATGATCACCCGGCCTTCGTGTGAGGCGCGGGCGCCCGCGAGCGTTCGGCCGACGAGATGCAGCCGGGCGAGCGTGTCTTGCTCGAACAGTTCCCGGTAGATCGCCGGGGGGCTGGCGCCGGCATCGACCATGCGTGCCGCAACGCGAAACGACTCTCCCGATGTCGAGGGAAACCGGAAGCCGCCGGTGTCGGTCGACAGGCCGGCATACAGCGGCGTGGCGATCCGTTCGGTGAGCGGCACCTTCAGCCGCAGTCCGATCTCGGAGACGATCCGCGCCGTGGCTTCGGCCGACGTGTCCTTGAACCAACGGTCGCCGAGATCGTCTTCGCTGACATGATGGTCGATCACGAGCACACGGTCGCGCATCGATTTGAGCACGTCGCCCATCGCGCCCAGCTGGGCCCAGGCACTCGTGTCGAGCACGATGAGCAGGTCACGATCGGCGAGGTCAGCCGGCTTTACCTGCTCGGCCAGCGACTCGATCTTCCGGTCGGGATCGATCCACTTCAGGCTCGCGGGGGTGGCCTGGGCGTTGACGATCCTGACATGCTTGCCGATCGCCTCGAGGATGCCGGCCATGCCCAGTTCGCTCCCCAGGGCGTCGCAGTCGGGGCGGATGTGGCTGGTGAGCACCACACGGTGGGATTGCCTGAGAATCTCCAGCAGACTGGCCCAGTCGAGTCGCATCTGGTCTCCATTCCTATCGGTGTTGAGAGTCGGCGGCGGGGGGATGCCATCCGCGCACGCACACGTGGTCACGCGAGCAGACGTGGTCAGACAATGATCCGCGACTCGTCTGGCATCGAGTCGACGATCTCCAGGGCTCTGGCCACGTCGGCGGTCAGTTGCGCCTTGAGGGCGTCGATCGAGTCAAACCTCTGAGTGTCGCGCAGCCGGTCGAGGAAGTCAACGTCGAGCGTGCTGCCA
>CANHYS010000128.1 GCA_947464585.1 Planctomycetaceae bacterium
CGGCCTGATCAGCTACCCGCTCTATCTCTTTCACTGGCCGCTGATCTCGTTCGTTCACATTATCAAGGGCGCCACACCCGATCCGAAGCTCATCGCCGCCGCGGTGGGCCTGAGCTTCGTGCTCGCCGTGGTCACCTACTATTGTCTCGAACGGCAACTCCGCCACAGTCGCTGGCGATGGACCGTGCCGCTGCTGCTCGCAGGGTTCCTTACGCTCGGTGGCGTGGGCGCCGCCATCTGGAAAGGACACCTGCCGCCAAAGCCGCCCTCGCGTGAGGTGCTACAGGTCAATCAGGCGATCGCAGAAGGCCAACAACAATGGGCGTTATTCTCAGAAGGCTATCGACGGACCTCCAAGCAGGGAATTGGGATTTGGCAGATCGGTGGAAAGGGCCGGCAGACACTGTTCTTCGGTGACAGCACCATCATGATGTTGGCTCCGCGGATCCAGAAACTTCTCAACGGCAACATCGAGGAGTCACGAGGGGCTACGTTCGTCGTCGGGGGCGGTTTGTGTCCGGTCCCAGGCGCCCGCCGACCCAGCAGGCTCTACCACGAAAACCTGATTCCGGTTTTCGAGGAGGAATTGCAAACGAATCCAGCAATCGACCGGGTCGTCATCAGCGGTCTTTGGAAATACCTGTTTTCCAGTGGTACAGGCTGGTCGATCTCAGACGTATCCATGGGCACCGAGGCAGGGCGTAGCAAAGCGTTCGCCGCGCTGGGAGAGATGATCGACCGTCTGGTCAAATCGGGCAAACAGGTCACTGTGTTACTTGCGGTGCCACAAGGCCCACAACTCGACCCAAAAAACATGTATGCGAGGAGCTTCCTCGGTGGCCGCGAGGTGCATGTGAATCCGCTGCCTATCGACGAATTCCGCACCATGGCTCCCGGATCACATCTTGACGAACTGGCCGCCGTCGCCAAGGCCAACGGCGCCGAGGTCATCGAGCCCGTGGCGTTCTTGTCTCGCGATGGGATCTGCATCTCGACAGATGAAGACGGCCCCATACGGTACGACGACTTGCATCTCCGGGCACAATACGTTCGCGACCACGTGACCTACCTCGACGCCACCGTGGCTGATGACGCAACCTCGCTCGGGACCGCAGCGACGTCGACAACGAAAGCAGGCGAAGTGCCGTCGGTTGGCGTGCGCCCCACGCAGTGGAAGATCACCGCCATGACAGGCCACGAAGCGGTGCTCACGTTCCCCGACACCATGCCCAATGCGATGCGGGTCAAGTTTGGCACGCTACCGATCCTCGAGCCATGGCGGGTGCGGCTCGCCTCGCAGCCAACCGAGGTGAGGGCCGACGCGATATACCGGGTCGCTTTTCGGATTCGGGCAGACAAGCCCCGGGAAGTCATCTTTACCGTCAGGGAGTCGCAAGAACCCTGGACGAACCTGGGACTCTACGGCCGGATCCCGGTGACGAAGCAGTGGCAGTCGGTCACCCGCGAGTTCACCGCAAAGGCAGACGCGTCGAACGCGCTCTTTTCCTTCGACCTGGGTGGAAGCGACATCGCCGTCGAAATCGCTGATGTGTCGTTTGCACCTCCCCCATCCAAGCCGCCTGCAGACGCACGAGCAAAGTGATAGCGGGCGGCGCTACCACTTCCTCAACAAGGCGTCACGGTGGCCGGAAGGTGATAGGGCAAGCGTTTCTCACCACGCCAACGCTGCCCCATGGCTACTTCCACGAGACATCGCGAAGGTCCGCCAGCCGCTGCGTCGCCCACGATTTGAGCTCGCGAAGATCGCCTCCAATGCTGTCGATGATCTCCTGCAGAAACGCTTCCGCGTCCTTGCCGCGTTTCTGCTCGACGAGGAAGTCGACCGTGGAGGCAGCCGGGGTGATGGTGCCCCCGGCCTGCTGGGCCGCCTCTCTGAACAGTCGCTCTGCTTCGGCAACGCGTCCAATGACCGCCGCCCCCCGCGCTGCGACAAGACGACGCTGATCCTCCGGAACCGCGCGGATTCCAGCGGCGATCGTCTCCTCGGCAGCCTTGTTCTCTCCCTCCGAAATCTGCCAGCGAGCGAGCCAGATCCACGCGTCGGGATTGGACGGGTCGGTCTGCGTGACACGGGTAAAGAGTTCACCAGCCCGCTCCTGCATCCCCGCCCGCTCGCAGAGCCTGCCCAGCCAGACAAGCGTCGCGACATCCGCTGCCTCGACATCGATCACCGCAAGCGACCGGTCGGCTGCCGCGGGAAAGTCGTTCAACGAGAGCAGCGAGTTGATCACCAATCGATCCCCGCCCCCGAGGCCCGCCGGTGCGATGGTCTCACGCAGCCGATCCGCATCTGTTCGGCGTCCGAATCGCTCAAGCGTGTCGGCCAGCAGGCGGGTGAGCCCGGGATCTTCGGGGCCATAGGCCCGCGCCCGCTGGAGATGGCCGACCGCCGTGCCAACCTTTCCGGCGATGAGTTCGATGTCGCCCGAGAGCGCCTCGATAGGCTGCCACCGTTTTCGCTCGTTGCGAGCCTCCACCAGCAGCTTTCTCGCGTCGTCGAGCTGCTTCCGCTGGGCGTCGCTCAACTTGACAGGCCCCGACGGCGACGAGTTGCTCACGCCCGCCCGCGCGGCGGCCACCGCCGCCGCAGCTGCCGCCACCCGCGCCCGGGGTGAGTCCTTTCCTTCGAGCGCCACGACCTCGGCAGCGGCCTTCGCCCCCGCGTCGGCATCGCCGGCCCGCGCGGCGTCGACCGCGAGCGCCAGGGACGGACGAAAATCGTTCGGCATCCGCGTTGCCGCCCGGCTCCACATGGCCCGGGCCTCGTCATACCACCCAGCCGCATGCGCCAATCCCGCCAGCGTCTGGAGTGTCTGAACGGCTTCCTCCGGGATGGCAATGCGGTCGGTCGCGGCAGCGATCGACCGGAGCCAGCCGCGGTCGTCTCCCGTGGCCTGACGGGCCTCCGCACGAACCATCGCCACGAGCACATCCGGCCGGTCTTGCCGCCAGCGGGGCAGGGCAGCGTGAGCGGACCGCATCGCGGCGATGCCGTCGCGCTCGTCAAGAAGCGAGAGCCGCAGGGCGTCGAGTTGGACCACCTGTTTGGCCGCGTCGCCGCTGGGAAGGGCCGCCAGAGCCGCGTCGATTTCCCCCTTGCCGGCCAGCAGTTCTGCCCGCAGCTGCGCGAGCCTCCAGTCGGAGGCATCGGCTGACGAGGCAATGGCTTCGACGAGCGCGTCGAGTCGCCTCCAATCCCGCTTGTCCGCCGGCTGCGACCGGATCACGCGAATCATCGTCGACACCTGCGGTGTCAGCCAAAGGCCAACGGCCGGCCGCTCCCCGGACTTGGGACCGGGGAGCCAACGTTGCTCCAGTCTCCTCACGATTTCGGTGGCGGCATCCCGTTGGCTCAGATCGAGTCGCGCCTGGGCAATGCCGCCCATGGCCCTCCCCCACGCCATCGGGTTCCGCTCGAGCCGCTGGTAATCGTCGATCGCCTCGTCCGATTCACCGAGCATGGCATGGCACCGTGCCAGCCATTCATCGATCCTGCTTTTGGCCTCGGCCGGCACGAGTGCACGGGCCTTCACGAGCCCCTTTTCCGCAGCGCACCAGCTGCCATTCGCCTCTTGGACCCTGGCATCCAACACGACCACAGCGGGATGATCCGGCCCGAGCGTCTCCCGAGCCGCCTCGAGCCGCTTCGCGAATTCCGAACGCGACGGATACGCGATGGGCATGCTCGCGAGGTAGACGAACACCGCATACTGCTGGAACGGAAACCGTTCCAAGGCCGCGTCGAGCGTTTCGAGCACCTCCTCGGGCGTGCCGCGCGCCGCGATATGCCGAGCCATGGCCGCGAACAGCGGACGGTCTGTGGGAAACATTCGCCTCGCCTCGGTGAACGCGGCGTTCGAACCTTTGAAATCGCCAGTGGCGGAGAGCGCCCTCGCGTTGGCCAGGAGCGACGCCGAATCCGTCGGGGCAAGTGCCGCGGCCCGAGAAGCTGCCCGCAGGGCTGCTTCGGGCTCGTTCCGCGACAGCATCAAGTCGGCGTAGGGGACGAGCACCGCCGGGTCGTCGGGGTGGGCCTCCATGCAGCGTTCAATGACACTTTCGGCCACCGGCTTGTCGCCGAGTTTGTCCCGGAGGATCTCCGCGAGCAGCAGATAGGCATCAGCCCGCGGAGGGTTTCTTGATACGGCTGCCGGGAATGATCGGGCTTTGACGTCGAAGCCGGTCTGGGCGGCGACGATCTCCAGAGCCTGGCGATGATCTCCGGTGCCGTTCCACGTGCGCGCGATCTGCACGTCGATCGCGGCGAGGTCGTCGTCGGCTGCGCCACGCTTGACGGCATCGCGAACGACGAGCAGGTGCTCGCGTGCCTGGTTGAAATCCCCCGTGGCGAGCTTCAGTTCAGCAAGGCGGCGGCGGAGACGCATGTCGTCCGGCCGCTGGCGGATCGCGACCTCCGTGGCGTCGAACGCCCGGCCCACATCTTTGGGAGACGCATCACGCACCGACGCGAGCCGCAGCAGGAGCAGGCTGCGATCCGTGAGCACGGCGGGGTCGGCTTTGGGCCCGGCGTAATTGACGTACTTCTGATACTCGTCGGCGGCAACTCCGTCGTCCCCGGCCTCCTCAGCCTGCCTGGCTGTTTCGAGCGCGTTTTGAATGAGTCCGGCGGACCAGCGAAGGTACGCAACCGCCGCGCCGGCAGCGAGAAGGCCACACACGGCAACGGCCGCAACAACGACGACGAGACGTTTCACCGAAGGGTGCTCGCAGGCCTGAGTGAAGCCGTATTTTCACTAACTAATCCGACAGCTTGAGTATACTAAATTTTTTCCCCAGCCACGACTGACAGGCATTGCCCGACTACGGGATGTTTCGTCGCTCGCGAGCTTCCCGCCCCGTCGACACCTCGCCACCCGCATGGACACGAAGTTCGTCGACATCGACGTCGGTCGTCCGCTTCCCATGCGGATCGATGTTCCCGAGCAGTCGTTTGTCAGGGCGATCGTCTGGCTCCATGGCCGACCGCTGGGGATCGTCACGGTGACCTGCCGAGGGGGGCATGTCTACCGCCGCGGACTGGCCCGCGCGATCATCCGGCAACAGGCAGACCCCATCCTCCGCGAGCTCGTGCGAAACGGCATGGCGACTCCAGGCATGCAGTCGCTTGATCTCGACGATCTGATCAAGCTCCCGGCGATCGAGGAGCCCGTCGAGCCCGGACAACTGACCGTGGTGATCTGCACGATCGGCAGGCATTGGGAGGCTCTCGAACACTGCCTGCAGTCGCTCGCATCAAACACGGTCCTCCCGGCCGAGGTGCTGGTGGTGTGCCGCGGTCGCAGGGCAGAGCCACCCGAGCCGCTGCGCGAAAGCTGGTCGGCGGCCGCGTTTCCGGTCCGCTGGCTCACCGAGCCGAGCGCCGACCTGGCACGGGCCCGCCATCTGGCGGTGGATGAGACCAAAACACCGCTGGTGGCTTTCGTGGATGAGTTGGTGTGTGTCGATGCCAAGTGGGTGGCGGTGCTCTGCCGGACATTTCGTAACTACCCAGAGGCGATGGTCGTCACCGGATCGCTGCTGCCAAGCGGGGTTGCCAGCGAAGCATCCCAGCTGCTTGCGGCCGGCCGCGAACGGATGGTCTGGCGCGATCCACTCGCATTCAGGTGGCTCTGCCTCCGCCCCGACGAGCAGATGCCGCGGACATGGTGCAACGCCCACAAGCTTGGCTCTGCAGCCAACATGGCCTATCGCACCAGGCTGTTTTCGACCGGGCGGGGCTTCGAAGCGATCGCCGGAGGAGCGGCGAAGGAGTCGTGCCAGCACCTCGATCTCTGGCTGCGTGTGCTCGACGCCCGGATGGGGATCGTCCACGAGCCGGCCGCGGTCGTCCGTGACGGCGGCGTTCCGACGATGGCCGATGCCAAAGCCGAACTGCGGGCCACCGCGGCGGGGATTTCGGCGAGCCTCGTGGCCGCTGCCGTGCGTCGGCCACGCCACATCGTCAGCATTCTGCTCGCCGCCCAGTGGTTCGTGCGGACCGCGATCGCCGACATGATCATCAAGCGTGGCTCACCGCGGTCGCTGGCGTGGGCCCGGCTCTGCGGCCATGTGATGGGAACGTGCCGCGGTGTCATCGGACTCCTACGACTTCCTTCCCGCAGACCCTTCGCCGCTCGCTCGGCCACCGTGGCGACGACCACGAGCGAGAGCGACTCGCCATTCGCCGCGGGCCGAATCGTGCCACTCGAACTCTCCATCCAGGAGAGGCACGCCCCTGACGATGGGGTCTCACCGACGCTTGAGGCAGCGAGGCTCACGCCCGTGGCCGAGATCCTCGGGCTCTGGCACGGCCGCGTGCTCGGACTGGTGAGCGTCGTCACCGGCTCGCAGCCCGTGACCCTCGAGCAGATTCGTCGCCTCATCGTCGACCGCCACTGGGACACGATCTTATCGCGGCAACTGGGGCTCCGTCCCGGCATCATTGAATTCGAGAGTTCCACGCGGAC
>CANHYS010000129.1 GCA_947464585.1 Planctomycetaceae bacterium
AGCACGTCCACAACATCGACGTCGCCAACTGGTTCCTCGACAAGCTCCCCGAAGCGGCCTACGGCGTTGGCGGCAAGCAGAATCGCATTCCCGGCCAGCCGAGCGAGATCTATGACCATCACGCCGTCAACTTCGTCTATCCGGGCGGCGTGCGGATCGCCAGTCAGTGCAAGCAGTTCCCCGGTGGCGACGGCCGCGTGAACGAGGAATTCCAGGGCACGAAGGGCTACGTGAAGATCGGCGAGATCACCGATCACTCGGGCAAGGTGCTCTGGAAGTACGACGGCAAGGCCGCAAATGCCTATCAGGTCGAGCACGACGAACTGCAAGACGCGATCCGCAACGACAAGCCGCTCAACAATGCCTACTACGGCACGACGTCGAGCTTCTCGTCGGTGCTGGGCAGGACGGCCACCTACACGGGCAAGCAGGTGGGCTACAACGACCTGCTGAAGACCAACTTCCGCACGATGCCGGAGAAGCTGTCGTGGGACGCCCAACCGCCGGTCATGCCAGACAAGGACGGCAACTACCCGCCCCCGATGCCGTCGAGCTACAAGATCGCCTGACGACGCCTCGGGCAGAACGCTTCATCGCGAGATGGGTTCGCACAACCGTCCCCTGTCTTTTCGGGAGCCAGACAAACTCCCGATGCTGAGGAGCCGGTCGGAGGCACGCGCAGGAGCCGGTGAATTCTGCGACTCACGAGCGATGCACGATTCGTCCACGAGCATCCTGTAGCAGAATCCGCCGGCGACGAGCATGCCGCAGCCGGCGAACCAATGCGGCATAACTTCACGCCGCCCCCGTCCGACCAGAGACCAACCACATGATCGTCGGCATCCCGAAGGAAACGAAGAAGGACGAGTATCGGGTGTCGATGCTCCCAGTCGGCGTGGAAGAGTTGGTGCGTGCCGGCCATCGCGTGCTCGTGCAGCGGTCGGCCGGAGCCGGTTCGGGCCTCACCGACGAGGCCTATGCGACGTGTGGAGCGGAACTCGTCGATACCGCCGAGGAGGTGTTCTCACGGGCCGACATGATCGTGAAGGTGAAGGAGCCTCAAGCCCCTGAACTGAAGCTGATCCGCCCCGACCAGACGGTGTTCACCTACTTTCACTTCGCCGCCGATCGCGGGCTCACGGAGGGGTTTCTCGCCACCGGCGCCACCGCCGTGGCCTATGAGACTCTCCGCGACGACCGCGGCCGGCTGCCGCTCCTCATCCCGATGAGCGAGGTGGCGGGGCGGATGAGCATTCAGGAGGGGGCGAAGTATCTGGAGAAGCCGCAGATGGGCCGCGGCATCCTGCTTGGAGGCGTGCCGGGCGTGGCGCCGGCCCATGTGACGGTGCTCGGGGCGGGCAGCGTCGGGGCCAATGCCGCCAAAGTGGCTGCGGGCTTCGGCGCCAATGTCGGCCTGCTCGACACCAGCCTCGAACGGCTCCGGTATCTCGACGACGTGACGCCGCCAAACATCGACTGCCTCTACTCAGACCGCCACACGATCCGCGAGCAGATCGCCCGCGCCGACCTCGTGATCGGCAGCGTGCTGATTCCGGGCGCGAGGGCGCCCCATCTGGTTGAGCGCGACGACCTCAAGCTCATGAAGCCCGGGGCCGTGATCATCGACGTGGCGATCGATCAGGGGGGCTGCGTGGCCACCAGTCGACCGACCACGCATGCAAACCCGACCTTCGTGGTGGACGACATCGTGCACTACTGCGTGACCAACATGCCCGGCGCCGTGGGCCGGACGAGTACCTATGCCCTCTGCAACGCCACGCTCCCCTATGTCTTACAATTGGCGTCGCAGGGCGTGGAGAAGGCGGCCGCGGCCAGCCCCGCCATCCTCTCGGCGGTGAACGTCTATCGAGGCCATCTGGTCTATCGGGCCGTGGCCGATGCCTTTGGCCTGCCCTGCGAGCCAATGCGCTTCGCGAAGGAAGGAAAAGTCTCCCCATCATGATCCCCGCCTCCCTTCGTTGGCATGGCAACGCCGCCGGCCACCCCGACGCCGGCCACCTCGAACTCATCGACCAGACACTCCTGCCCACGAGGCACGAGTGGATCCCCTGCCGCGACGTCGACACGCTCGTGGAAGCGATCAAAATGCTGCGGGTCCGCGGGGCCCCGGCGATCGGCATCGCTGGTGCCTACGGTCTGGTCGTGGCGGCTGGCGAGGCCGTCGGTGATGGGCTGTCGCCGGAGGCGGCGCGGGCTCATGTGTTGGCGCGTGCCGAACTGCTCGCCTGCGCCCGGCCGACCGCCGTCAACCTGCGCTGGGCGGTGGAACGGGTCGTCAGCGTGCTCGCCGGCCTGCCGGAGAATACGTCCGCGCCGGCACTCGCGGCGGCGGCTCTGGCCGAGGCCAGAAACATTCACGAGGAGGATCGGCGGTTGTGCGCGGCCATCGGCATGCACGGCGCGGCCATCCTGCCCGAGGGCGGCGTACTCACGCACTGCAACACCGGGGCGCTTGCCACGGGAGGCGACGGCACGGCCCTTGCGGTGATCACGACAGCCTGGGAACAGGGGCGGCGGTTCGATGTGTTTGCCGACGAGACGCGGCCGCTGTTTCAAGGCGCCCGGCTCACGGCCTGGGAACTGGTGGAACGCGGCATCCCCGTGACCGTGCTCGTCGATTCGGCGGCGGCCCAACTGTTGCGAACCGGCCGGGTGGGGGCGTGCATCGTCGGCGCCGACCGGATCACGGCCAACGGCGACACCGCCAACAAGATTGGCACCTACGGGCTGGCCGTGCTTGCCGAGGCCCATGGCGTGCCGTTCTTCGTGGCCGCCCCGTCGAGCACGTTCGACCTGTCCCTCGAAACAGGTGTCGACATTCCGATCGAAGAGCGGGCCGCCGCCGAGGTGCTGCGGCCGCTGGGCGTGCCGGCAGCGCCCGAGCACGCCCGGGCCTACAATCCTGCCTTCGATGTCACACCGGCGCGGCTGATCACCGGAATCATCACCGAGCACGGCGTCATCCGGCCCGTTACCCGCGACAACGTCCTCAAAATGGTGCCAGCCACCAAATCTCGGTCGGCAAGGTAAGCTGGGATGGTCTGGCGTGCTGATCACGCCCGCCGATCGGGCGAGACCGGTCAACGCCCCACACGCCCGAGATGCACCCTTGGTTCTCAAGTTCATCCCCAAGATCGCGATCGTTGGCCGACCCAATGTCGGCAAATCGACTCTCTTCAACTGGCTCGTCGAGAAGCGGATCGCCATCGAGGATCCGACGGCAGGCGTGACACGTGACCGGCTCGTGCAACGGCTCTCGCTGGAGGGCCGTACGGTCGATCTGGTCGACACCGGCGGCATGGGCTTCGACGACCCCGACGGCCTCACCGCCCGGATCGACGCGCAGATCGAGGCGGGTCTCGTCGAGGCGGCGGTCGTGCTGTTCGTCGTCGATGTTCGCGAGGGCCTCGTGCCGGCCGACCACGAGGTGGCCGTCCGCATTCGCAAGATCGGCGTGCCGGTCCTGCTCGTTGCCAACAAGGCCGACGACGCCAAGCTCGACAACCATGCCCATGAGTTCGCATCGCTCGGCTTCGGCGAGCCGCTGATCGTAAGCGCGCGGCAGCACCGCAACCGCGAACCGCTCGTTGAGGCGATCCTCGCCCGGCTGCCGGAGGGCGACGACGAGGGCGAGGAGCCCTCGGCCGAACTCCCGGAAATGAAGCTCGCGATCGTGGGCCGGCGGAACGTGGGGAAGAGCACGTTCGTCAACAGTCTGGCTCACGAAGAGCGGGTGATCACCAGCCCCGTCGCGGGCACGACCCGCGACTCGGTCGACGTGCGGTTCGACGTGGACGGCCACACGTTCCTCGCCATCGACACGCCGGGCCTGCGGCGGACGAAGAGCCGCAAGACCGACATCGACTTCTACTCCACCCATCGCGCGCAGCGAAGCGTCCGCCGGGCAGACGTCGTGCTGCTCTTCTTCGACGCCTCGGAGCCGGTGGGCCGCGTCGACAAGCAACTGGCCGACACGATCATGGAAGAGGCGAAGCCGGTCGTGTTCGTCGTCAACAAGTGGGATCTCTACGCGGGAGAAGTCGAACGCGGCGAGTGGGCCGACTACCTGCGCGACACGTTCCGCACGATGCCCTGGGCACCGGTGGCGTTCGTGACGGCGACCAGCGGCCGCAACGTGAAGGCGGTGGTCGACACGGCACAGCGGCTCTACCGGCAAAGCCACGAACGGGTGCCGACGGCGAAGCTCAACACGATCCTGCGGGAGGCAATCGAGGCCAACCACCCACCCGCCGATCCCAGGGGGCGGCCTGTGCGGATCTACTACGCCACGCAGGTGGAAACCGCGCCGCCGACGATCGTGCTCTCGACGAGCGCGCCCAAGAGCGTGTCGGAGGGATACAAACGGTATCTCGTCGGCGCCCTCCGCAAGACGACGCCCTTCCGCGAGGTGCCCATCCGGCTCTACGTCCGCGGCCGCACGAAGGAAGAGAAAGACACGGAGTAGGACGGTCGATACATCAGTGGCAATTCCATAAAAGCCCGGAGCGTGAGCGATGGGATACGCCCCGCTGATGACGCCGTCCCCCGGCTCGCGCCGGGGGCTTTTATGGGATCAATAAAAACCCGGAGCGGAAGCGATGGGATACCGGGACCGCGACGCCTCATAGCCCACTGGCGTTCCCGGCGCACATTCCGTCCATCACCTGCCGCAGCCCCTCCACCATCGCCACCTGTCGCGCCGTGAACGGCACGGCACCGGCGAGCAGTGCTGAATCATCAGCCTCCTCCGGCACGAGTCTCCGCACGATCTCCGCAGCGAGCACCGCGACACCAGCGCCGCTGACCGCGCTCGTCCACACCACACCTGCCGTCGGGGCCGTGGCGGCGTTCCCGATCAGATCGGCCTTCGATACCACCGTCAGTTCGCGGTTCGACATCGTGGCCTGCACGTTCGTGCCGATCTGCCGCCCATCGACCACGCGGAGCACGAGATCGGCTCCCTCACCCGCGGCGACCGCCCGGACGATGCCTGCCCGCTCGACGCCGGTCACCGCGTCATCCCCGCCGTCCTCCCGCAGCCCGGCCGTGTCGACCAGATCCACCTCCCAACCATCGAGCACGACACGCGTTTCCAGCAGGTCGCGAGTGGTGCCCGGCTCAGGTGACACAATGGCTCTGGCGTGGCCGGCCAACGCATTGACGAGGCTGCTCTTTCCGGCGTTGACACTTCCCGCCACGACGACCCGCCACGGCCGCGCGAGCCGCAGGCCGACACGCGCCGCACGGCCGAGCCTGTCGAGGGCAACCCGCGATTCCTCCACGCGACCTTCGGCAACGAGTCTCCCCACGCGCGCGAACTCCGCCTCGAGCACACCGGCCAGTTGCCGCGACAGGATCCTCGCCGCCTTCGGCCCGCCGGCGATGGCGAGCGCCTCGCGGGCTTCAGCCTCGATCTCCAGGGTGCCGCCCGCCCGCAGCCATTCCGGCCACGCCTGCCGCACGGCCCCGATCCGCTCGAGGCTCGTGATGACCGCCTCGGATGCGGCGAGCCCACCGTGGCAATGGATCTCGAGGGCGTCTGCCCCGCGCCGAACGACGATCAGCTCCTCGCCCGCCCCGTCCGCGGCACTGGTCCAGCAGCCCAGCACGACCGCTCCCTCTGGCCGGTCGGCGAGCGACTGCGGCCCCCGCGGTGAGAACAGCCGTGCGACGCATGCCTGGGCACCCGGCCCCGCAACTCCCACCACTGCCAAGGCACCGCGGCCCACGGGCGTGAGCAATGCCACCCTCACGGCATCATGGCCCACTGGCCGGCCGTCGCGATGATGGCTAGAACCTTCCGAGACACGTTCGTTCCCACACGCGTTCACGGAGTTCGTAGCCATGGCTGACTGGATCGAGGTAGGTTCGAAGGCGCCCGATTTCACGCTGCCGACGCACGACGGCACGAAGCTCAAGCTGTCGAGCCTGAAAGGCACGCCGGTGGTTCTCTATTTCTACCCCAAGGACGACACACCAGGGTGCACGAAGGAGGCCTGTGGCTTCCGCGACGCCAAGGCCACGCTGGCCAAGCACAAGGCCGTGGTCCTGGGCGTGAGCCCCGACGACCCCGAGAGCCACGAGAACTTCCGCCTGAAATACAAACTGCCGTTCACGCTTCTGGCCGACGTCGACCACAAGGTCGCCGAGAAATACGGTGCCTGGCGGGAGAAGAACATGTACGGCAAGAAGTCGATGGGAATTGCCCGAAGCACCTTCATCATCGACGCCACCGGCACGGTGGCGAAGGTTTTCAAGGCGGTCAAGGCGGACGGCCACGCGGACCAGGTGCTGGAGTCACTTGCGTCGCTGCCGCCCGCGCGGAAGGCATAACCGTCACCACACGCCGGCGAGGGCCTCCGGAACCTGCGTCCGCCGCGAGCGGACGGCGACCCGCGAAGCAGAGCGGTGCATACTTGCGGGCCGGATCCACCGGCCGGGAACAAG